>DPYD01000060.1 GCA_003545515.1 Candidatus Kaiserbacteria bacterium
GAACCGAGTGGTTCTCAAAATAAAATACCGCCCAGCCCTAGTTTTGCAGTGAGGGTTTTGTTATGGCACGGAAAACAAATGCATGCGTTCGTGTAATCGGAGTCACCGAGTACCGAGTGCAAAACTAGGGCTGCGCGGTAGTTTATTCTCACTCCCTCAATATGATGAAATAGTTATAGCGGCTGTGTCCGTCCGCTGACCGCGTATAAGGGTAATGGTAAGAGGGCCTGTCTGTGTGTATGTGTGCGTAAATTTCTTCGTCGTAATGACCTGTGCGCACGAACCATATCCCTGCGTTTGCACAACGTGCGCGCTTCCATCGCCCCAATTCAAATCGTAAGCACTGCAAGGTGTCGCTATATCGAATGCAACTTCTACGGAGAGCACATTCCCTCCTATGCCGGGGGTTACAGTGAACGGCCCTATATCGGGAGTATTACCGGAAACATTTACAGAGGCGCTGGCCGCGAGTGCACCGCTCGAAAGCGAACCGCGTAGCAATCGTGCCGTGAAATTTCCTCCGGAGGAATACTGATGCACAACAGTGTATGAGAGAGCTTGGCACGCATCTGCGGGATAAGGAATGATTGCGTTTTGATTGTCTCCGAAATCAAGCGTGTAAACGCCGCCACCGCATGAACGTGAGCCGTTTACTATTCCGCTGAACGTAACAGAAAGAGGTGCCGCGCCCGTAGTCGGGCTAGCCGATATCGAGTCCACGCTTGAGACAGGAGTCGTTGGAGGTTGCACTGAACCAAATACGATTACTGTCGCGCTCGTGCGATGCGCTCCAGCCGAGAGCACTACCTGATACGTACCGCCGTTTTGGTACGTGTGGCGCAACGTCTGAACCAGTTGCTGGCAGTTCCCCGCCGGCGCTGATATTTGTGAGGGCGCAGTACCGTCTCCCCAATCAACAGTGTACAAGGCACCCGTACATGAGTTAACCGTGTTGACCGTTGCCTCTACGGAAACCTCAAGTGGCGCATTACCAGATATCGGCGTTACTTTTATAAAGCCGCCAACAGAACCGCCCGTGCTACCCCCGGTCAAAGCGCACTGTTGCGCCATCGTTGCGGCCGTACGCGGCCCGACTTGTCCATATCCGGTAGTTTCCGGGGAACCCGAAGACACGATATTGAACTGCACCTGCCAGCGCCGTACCGCCGCTTCCGTCAATGGGCCGTAGTATCCCGTAACGAGACGCTCCGGATAGACGAGTGGATCTTGCGCGAGAAATTGCTGGAGCCGCGTCACATCATCGCCCGAGTCTCCCTTCCGCAAGACGCGACCGATAAGAGGGCAAGTGGCAGAAGGTACGACCGTCCCCGGCACGCCCGTGCCAACCCCAGCTTGTTGTTGAAGCTGAGTAATTTTATTAAGAAGCGCTTGCATCTGTGTACGTAAATCATCTATAGCTGGGTTGGAGGAGTTTACTGTGGTCGTCTGTGAAGGTGCGACGACTGTCACCGTCCCTGACATCCCAATGCCACCTGGAGCGCCGTGAAAAACGCAATAGTACGAGTACGTGCCGGGTGTTGTGAACGTGCGCGAATATACTTGCCCAGGCTGGAGCGTGCCGCTATTAAACGTGCTGTCAGTCGCGGTTACGGTATGCGGCATGGAATCAGTGTTTGTCCAGACAACTGAATCTCCCGCATTGATGGTAATGTGCGCGGATGAGAACGCAGTCGGCGTCATTGAAACATTGACCTGTGCCGCCGCACTTACATACGGGATAAAACTCACTAGAAGAGCCGCAAGAGCTACTAAAACAAACGGCGTGCGCGAGGATGAAATCATAATTAGGTAATTCTCGCATGAGTCTGCAGAGATGCAATCACGCGAATCCACACTCCTTACGAGAGCTCCTTGAGTGCTGCGAGCGCGTGCTGGCACACATCCGGTAGGACGCCCTCGTCGTTCTGTTCCAGCTCCTCCTTCGAGAACCAGCGGATCTCACCGCCCCCCTCTTCAGGGTGAGCGTTATCACTCTTCGCCCGCGCGAAATACGCTAAATCAACATGCTCATGCTTCCGTGTCTCATCAAAGTAATGCCTATTGAGAAATCTCGGTGGTATGAGATCGCGCGCACTAAACGACGTACTGTAGGTCTTTTTTTCGCCAATAAGTTCCACATCTAAACCGGTCTCTTCTTTTGCCTCGCGTATCGCAGCTTCATTCGGATCCTCTTCAAGTTCAATGTGTCCGCCAGGCGGCAGCCAAATACCAAGAACTTTATGCTTATGTAGAAGCACTTTACTGCTGAACACAATATAAGTGCTCGCTGTGAAATCTATCTTTTCGTGAATGTGAGGCGCCATAGAATGAATTCTGGTACGCCCACCAGGGATCGAACCTGGATTAACCGTGTATAAGACGGTTGCTCTACCATTGAGCTATGGGCGCATGCGTCCGGCGTGCCGGACATTGCGAATAATAACTTCTCTTTTACCGACTGTATAGAAGATGAGGTATGGGAACGGTAGGGCCGGAAACATGTACAGTCCTCGTTTATTGATGGGTCGGGCGATTCCGGGAAACGTGCTGATAACTCCGACCACGCGCTCGACTTGCTCAATAACTGCATTCGCCGCCGCGGGATTATTCTTTGCAATGTATGCGTGAATATCGCGCAACTCTGCAAGCGCGACCTTAGTTATCCGAACCTTCATGAACGCGCCCGCGCGAAGAATGCCGCTATGTCCTTTTCAGATGCGAATCGCTTGAGGCGCACATCGCGCGCACTCCGGGCGAGAGCTTTTTTATCTTCCGCCGTAAGTTTGTAGGTACCGGAGTACGCCTGGTCAAGAAGCTGTAGAGAATCCGCCGCGGCGTCTTGCACTTCTTTCGGCCACGTCTCGGCTTTTCGCATAAGTTTCTGCAATTTCTGTGTCATGCAACGAGTATATCATACCTGGGCTACTGGGACGTGCGGCCAAAGGCGATTATAGAACTAACAGACGACTTTAGCGACCGCTCTCGCCACACGTTTGTCGAACATGTCGGGAATGATTTTGTTCGCTGTTGGGCTCGAGACGAGTGCGGCTATTGCACGCGCGGCGCGAAGCTTCATGCCATCCGTTATTTTGCGCACCCGATTATCTAAAGCGCCACGAAATACTCCAGGGAACGCGAGCGAATTATTTATCTGATTTGGAAAATCGGAACGACCCGTGCCGACGACCACGGCACCTCCCAGCTTCGCCTCATCGGGCATAATTTCCGGTATTGGGTTCGCCATCGCAAACACGACCGCTTTTGGAGACATTAGGATGATATCATTCGCGCCCACAAGGCCGGGCCCGGAAACTCCGATAAGCGCGTCCGCTCCTTTAAGCGCTTCGCGCAGTCCGCCATGCTTATGCTCCGGATTAGTAAAGCGCGCAAGCTCTTTCTTGTGCGCCTCGCGCCGCTTCGAATCAATGATGCCTTTGCTGTCGAGTACGATAATGTTTCTCGCGCCTGCTTTCTTGAGTAAGTGCGCGACCGCTGTCCCCGCCGCCCCCGCGCCGGAAATAACGATGCGCGCCGATGCGAGCTTTTTCCCGACTACCGTAAGTGCGTTAAGAAGCCCCGCGAGAACGACTATCGCCGTCCCGTGCTGATCGTCGTGCATAACCGGAATATCGAGAGCTTCCACGACGCGGCGCTCGATATCAAAACACTTCGGTGCGGCGATGTCCTCCAGATTGATTCCGCCGAAGGCGGGCGCGATGCGAATTATCGTCTCGATAATTTCTTCAGGGTTTTGTGTATCCAAAACTATTGGCACCGCATCTACTCCCGCGAACGTCTTAAAAAGCGCGCACTTTCCTTCCATGACGGGAAGCGCGCCCAGGGGTCCGATGTTGCCGAGCCCCAAGACCGCCGAGCCGTCGGAAATAACCGCAACCATACGTCCTTTCATCGTGTACTCACGTGCGCGCTTTGGGTTCTTGGCAACAAAGTTGGAAACTGTTGCAACGCCGGGAGTATACACGAGAGAAAGATCGGCCTTGTTCCTAACAGGTGACGCAGGCATTATACGAATCTTGCCGCCGAGCTTTTTGTGGAGCGCGAGCGCTTCTTTAGAGACGTTGGATTTTTTCACCGCTCTACGATATCATTTTCTACGCCGATATGCGCGGATGGTCTTTTTCCCCTCTCCCAAGAGTGTCTTCAAGAGCGCCATACGAACCAATACTCCATACCCTGCCTGCTTGAAATAGACGGCATGCGGAGAATCGTCCACTTCAGGAGCTATTTCCCCTGCTCGCGGTAGCGGGTGAATTAGGATGGCCCCTTTTTTCATATGGTCCACCATCGAACGGTCAATGACGTACGCGCCCTTGAATTTTAAGTACTCTTCCTGCGAAGGAAATCTTTCTTTTTGGACGCGCGTTTGATAGACGACATCTGCTATTTCCATCGCGCGCTTAATGTCTTCGGTCTCATCGAAACGGACGTTACTCTCATTCAGATACTCTTTAATGTCGTCTTTCATCTTGAGCGCAGGTGCCGAGACGAAGGTCATACGCACCTTATCGTATTTACCGAGGAGGTATGCAAGCGAGCGGGCGGCCCGACCGTACTTCAGGTCGCCGACGAAGGCAACGTGAAAATCATCGGTTCGGCCAATCTCACGCGCGATGGTATAGAGATCAAGAAACGCCTGCGTGGGATGCTGTCCTGCGCCGTCGCCGCCGTTTATGATCGGAACCTCGGAGACCGTTGCGGCGCGCGCCGCCGCTCCGGCTTCGGGATGCCGCATGACGATGGCGTCCGAATAATTGTCCACGATGCGGATGGTGTCTTCGATCGTCTCTCCTTTCGTCGCTGAAGAAGATTCGCTCGCGTTTTCCATCGAGAGTACGTTGCCTCCAAGCCGAAGCATGGCGCTCTCAAACGAGAGGCGCGTACGGGTCGAGGGCTCAAAAAAAAGAGAGGCAAGTATTTTGCCCCGTAAAGATTCATCTCGCTTACTCTCATACGAAGTCGCGATCTCGAAGACTCTATTGAGTGCCTCTCGGTCAAACTGTTGAGTCTCTATCAAATGTTGCATCGGTGAAAGTATACCATTCCGTGAGATAGCAACAGCTGATTCTCCACTAGGATCTCGGGAGCTTCGCGCGCGTGGAGGGCCCACGGGAAACTCTGAACTTTCTAATTCACGGGGTATACTTGCGCCAATGGCGAATATAACTATAAAAAAACCATTCGATTCCCACCTCCATCTGCGGCGCGGGACGGTACTGCGAGCTGTGACACCTTACTCTGCGGAGCGTTTTGGACGCGCTATCATCATGCCAAATACTGAGCCGCCGATAGAGACGGTGGAACAAGCGGCAGAATACAAAAAAGAAATCCTCGCGGCACTGCCGCGAGGATCTTGTTTCGAACCACTCATGACATTCTACCTCACAAAAAAACTCGCTCCTTCTGAGATAGAACGCGGACAACGCGGAGAGGGCGGGACAAAAATATACGCCGTCAAATCCT
Organism: Candidatus Kaiserbacteria bacterium; assembly: GCA_003545515.1. Lineage (GTDB taxonomy): Bacteria > Patescibacteriota > Minisyncoccia > Phycocordibacterales > UBA2100 > UBA10103. The sequence continues at coordinate 5,482 of DPYD01000060.1, forward strand.
ATCCCTTCGGCGCGACGACCAATTCGCAGTGGGGATACCGGAACATCTTGGAGGCAAAGAGTGTACTGAAAAAAATGGAAGAGGTCGGCATGCCGCTTCTCCTTCATGGAGA
>DPYD01000031.1 GCA_003545515.1 Candidatus Kaiserbacteria bacterium
GACAAGCGCTGGGATGACGTGCGTGATCTGAAGGATTTGAACAAGCACGCGCTCAAGGAATACCAACATTTCTTCGAAACATATAAACAACTCAAGGGAAAGCCCGCGCCCGTCGAGATACAAGGTGTCTATGGACGTGACGAAGCAATCAAAGCGGTCAGGAAATCCGTTGAACTTTACAAAAAAGAATTCGGAAAGTAGCGAGTGCGTCCGGGTCAAGGTGTCGGGAATTTCGTTGTAAATCGTTTGCCGATTTCTGGCACCTCGCTCCAAATGTGAAAGCGCCACTTTCACTTTTCTCTCGCACAACGCTCGCCAGTAATGTTCGGGTGATTCTCGCGTCCTATAAGGATGGGGATAAGTTATATCCATCGTTGGCATGGGCATTATAATGAAACTATAGTCACTCGAATCTCTATGCAGTACATATTGAGAACTGCTTCTGCGTTTGTCGTCACCCTTGCGTTTCCCCTTATTCTTGTAGGAACAGGTTCTTTCGTGCAAGCGCAAGAAGCGGACGCGGAAGTGATAGTGGAGCCATCAGCCAGAACGATTGCGCCACTCCAACTTATTAAAGAAAAACGCCTTGAGCTTCAGAAAAAGGCACGGTTGGAATTGGAGGCGAGCAAAGAAACACTTCAGAATGTTCGTACGGAAATGCGCCCAGATTTCAAGAGTGCCTCAAGTAGCACGGAACGTCGAACTCTCATTGATGAAATGCGTGATAAACGCGAAGGAGCGCGTGAAGAGCAGAAAGGGATTCGCGCGAACCTCAAAGAGCGCTTGCAATCTCTAATGCGCACACATCTTGGAGCAAGTATAGCGCGCTTGAATGCGGCGCTTCGACATTTTGACAAATTCGCGGAGCGCATTGATTCACGTATTAAAAAACTGAAGGAACGTGGCGCTGACACGACGTCGGTGGAAGCATTACTTTCTGATACTGTCGTTCTCATAACGTCCGCAAAAGCGGACGTGCAATCGCTCACATCACTCATCGATTCCATAGCGGATACGGGTGACCCGCAAACCGTGAAATCAGAAATACGGGCATCCGTGATTAAAGCGACCGAAAGCACCAAGGCGGCGCATCGAGCGCTCCGCAATACCACGCGCGAATTGATTGCGCTTGTAAAAGCGACCGTACAAACTAACAGCGAAACGGATGTCGACAACGGTAATTAGGAGATAGAATACGTTTATGGAAACAAACCCTTATGTCCCGCCGACCAATCAGGTTCCTTCCTCTGAGAATACCCCGGACAGTTCGCCAGTCGGCCCTATCTTCGGAACTATAGTGGTCATAACACTTTTGGCCCTCGGCGGATGGTATTTCTGGAGTATCCTACAAGAGCGGTCAAGCGCCGAACTTCCTTTCATTCAAGGAGATGTAACGCCGACGGAGGAAGAATCATGGATACCGCCGACTTCTAATTCCGATGATGCCGCGGCCATCGAGGCGGAGCTAGAAGCCATGAATATGGACGAGTTCGAGCAGTACATGAATGCTGATCTTGATGCCGCAAGTTCGCAAATGTAAGATTCCGAAATAAATACCAACGCTGCGGCCGCTCGATGTGAGCGGACGCGGCTTTTTCTGTGATATCTCATAGGATAATTGGTGGAGACATCAAGGATATCGAATATCCGATGTAGCACAAATTGAATACCAGAAAAAACTCGACGCGTACTACACCACGGGGTACACTCTGCCGATGCATAACCTGAAGAACGTAAAAACATCGCGCGACGACAAGGAATGGGAGGTCGAGGTGAAAGCGGAGATCCCTGCTGAGACACTTGCTCTGTACCGCTCCGTAGCTCTTAAGGAATTCCAAAGGACAGCAAAGTTGGATGGCTTCCGCCCCGGCAAAGCGCCCGAGAGTCGTATTATTGAAGTATATGGCGAGGAGGCGATACTGCGCCGCGCCGCTGAGAGCGCTGTCCAGAAAGAACTGCCGGAACTCTTGGCGATCGAGAAACTACCGGTCGTTGACACCCCAAAGGTTACCATAGAAACCCTGCAGGCCGGAAAGCCGTTGATCTTTACCGCCCGCGCGGCACTTGCGCCAAAAGTTGAGCTACCGGATTACAAAAATATTGCCGCGGAAAATCCACCGATCGATGAGAAGGCAATTTCAGTGTCCGACGAGGAGCATTCTCAGGCGCTTACTCACCTTCGGCGCGAACGCCTACGAATAGAAAAAATAGAAAGCGGGGTTGACCCGCAAAAGGCGGTAGAAGAATCACACGCGCTAGAGGAGAAAGAACTTCCTGAACTTGATGAGGTTTTCGTAAAATCGCTCGGATTCGAGAGCCCGCAGNNACGCTTCTGGACGCTCTCGTAAAAGAATCCACGATATCCTATCCCGCCATGCTTCGCGAATACGAATTCAACGACATGGAAGCGCGCATGACAGACGATATTAAGCGCGGTGGCGGGACATTCGAGCAATACCTCGCGCAAATAAAGAAAACGCGCGAAGAGGTACGCGTGGAATGGAAAGACGCGGCAGATAAACGCGCAAAAGTGCGGCTCATTTTGGGAGAGATAGCGCGCAAGGAAAACATTCAGGCCGACGAGGAGCGACTCGCGCACGAGCTTGAGAACGCGAAAAAACATTATCCGCAAGCCGACCCTGCGGCCCTGCGCGCGCACATCGCGCACGCTCTGCGGAACGAATCGGTGCTGAAGTGGCTGGAATCGCTCCAAGCATAGAAGCGCATGGCCTGTTTGCGCCCGAAAGAACTCCTGTTATAATTGCATTATAATAACATAACACGACAATCCATGGCCCAAAAAATCATAAAAATCGGATCCTCAGCGGGTGTAACCCTCTCTCCTGACGCGCTTAAGTCAGCCCGTCTTGACATTGGAGACGCCGTTGATGTTTCAGTTCATCCGGCATCGCGAACTATCACAATGCGCCCGCGCTCTGTCGCGGCCGGAGTAAGCCCGGATGTCATCATGTGGACGAACGTGTTCATCGAGAAGAACAGGACACTTCTAAAACGGCTTGCCGATAGATAGCTATGTACTACTTATCGGCGGCGGATATTCTTGCCGTCCACGATCGCGTCATTGAGGAGACCGGCGGAAGCTTGGGTCTGCGTGATACGCATCTCCTGCTCTCGATTGCGGAGCGTCCGAAGACCTCCTTCGGAGGCACTGAGCAGTTCCCAGATGTATTCACGAAAGCTGCCGTCTATCTCGAATCAATCTCCATGTACCATGTATTTATAGACGGCAATAAACGCACGGCGCTCACCGTTGCCGGTGTTTTCCTTGCATTAAACGGACATGCAACGAATCTTCCCGTCGCTGAATCAGAGAAATTCATGCTTGCCGCGGCGCAACATCAAAAAACCCTTGAAGATATCGCTGAGTGGCTCAAAAAACGCACGCGCCGCATTCGAAAGAAAAACTAAAAAAAACCGAATCCCGCGGCGGCCATATACGTTCCCAACACGACTGAAATGAGACCGCCCGCAAGATACCAGCGCGGCGTGTTGAACTTCCTGATTAGTCTTCGGACGCTCGCGAACGGAAGAATGAGATAAATGACGCTTTCCACCATCATCCACCAGCCAACGAGCGTGATGAGGCCGCGCCAATCAAACGAAAAAACGGGGTGCGCAATGGCAATGGCAAGACCCGCGACAAGTTCAACGAGCGCAAGAACAAGCACCAAGGCGCGGCTGTGTCCGAATTCAGCGACCGCAGGAATGAGCGACCGGCGGCGGACCATGATGATGGCGCCCGCGATTAGAAAGTAGAGACCGAGCAACTGCGCAAGAAAAATCGAAAGTTCGTCCATAGAATATTCCCTCCGGTTTAGTCTAAGTTATCGTAACGCATCGCTATCAGCGATGCAATCAATTGGAAGATGGGGAGAGTGTTAAGGGTATGTTAGTAAACCAATGCATTCCGACTCTACAGGGCGTCTGCCTGTGCGTGGACGCACGCAGACAGGTTAATCCTGCGGGTCTTACCTCCCGAGGTTAAACCTCGGGAGGTAGAGGTTAAACCTTGGGGACCTCGGGGAGAGATACAAACTCCTATTGCAAGGAGCTTATTCGTCTTGTTTGTGTACGCTCTATTTCGCTGTTTGCAGAGATCGCAACAAATCGGCAATCATTCCCAATACGGTTGAGATGCTATCCTGGACGCTCTCGATGAGAGTATCTTCGCGAGTTGTTGAGGCGCCGAGGACTTTGGGACAGCTTCTATCCCATCCTGCGGCGCACAGGCCTTGAGCAATCTCCAGGCCTTTGGTTGCGAGTGTGTACGTGCTACCAGATGCCTCAAGCATATTTGGTGCCATGTACAAGACAAGCCCGCTGACCACTCCTGAATCGACAATAGCTGTCACTCCATACTCCTTGCTCGTCGCCGGATCGATAACGCTCCAATCGGCACCGCTTTCTGATGCCCAAACCGGATGTCCTCCTGCAGCCGTATCGAGCGCGAGCCAGTCATCTTTTGATGCTACCCTCACACCAAACTGCGGAAACTGTCCATAGTTTCCATTATTATGTGCACTTACGATTGTGAATGTTGACAGGAAGTCAGTGCGGTATTGTGTGTTCATTATCCGGGCCGCACCGTCAGTGGTCCCATTGTCTGGCCCAACCAACTTTGCTTTGCACGGAGAACTTGCAAGGTCCGCTTTCACTTTCACAGCAACATTTCGCATAAGTCCTGACCTCGGCACTCCTTCTTCATTGAATGGTCCCACGAAGTCGGGGCAGAAGTGATTGGTATATGCAACAACGGTATCTGCCCACAGTGTCTCGTCACCACCAAAGTTTAGGACATCTTTTTCGGGAAGCATATTCGCGTAGATGAGCAGGTTCTTTTGCCGTGCGTACGCATAGGCATCGCGATAGAGCTGGGTGTAACTCTCGGGCGTAGAGTCAGGTGCGATTTTTGAGGTGTCCCCTGATAGGGTCTTCGAATCAATACCAAAGCGGATACCATTGCAGCCAAGTTCGCTCTTGAAAGCGTCTATGACCTGCCTGTAGTTGCTTTGGGAGAGGTTCCACTGTCGTTTAGCAACCGGACGCTTGATGTCGCAGAAAAGGTATTT
>DPYD01000062.1 GCA_003545515.1 Candidatus Kaiserbacteria bacterium
TCCTTCGTGAACAATTCCGATATACTTTTGCATATGCGGAGGGGGTGGGACTCGAACCCACAAGCCCTTTCGGGCGCTAGTTTTCAAGACTAGTTCCTTACCATTCGGAGCACCCCTCCGTTATACCTACTATCATTGAGCCAGCTATTCTCCAAATAGTGCTCTTCTGCATGACAGTTAGGACAAATCAATTCCAGATTTTCGAGTTCATTATTATTTGTGTTTCTATCCTTGTGATGCGCTTGTAAAATCTCACGTTTATTATACCTGCATCTTTCACAGCGAGCTCCTCGTTGATTGAGCAGTCTTACTTTCAGACTTCTCTGATTCTTAACCTTATCTTTCCTGGGACCATTGAGCTTATATTTCATTCCAGCCCTATGCCTGTTCGCACAAGCTCTATTACAGGTCTTCTTATTTACACTGGCAAGAATCATTGTTCCACAGACAATACAGGGTTTTTCCTTCCGACAAGTTAGACCATAACAAACTGAGCTACAAAAAACTCTGCCTAAGCTTTTTTGAATCTCAGCAGGTCTTCTGTAAACAGGCTTAGCGCAAATCAGACATTTGGCATTAGGATTTCTTTTGTACTCAGCCACTAGTCCAGTATACCAAACGAGCTTGGATGTGCACAGACATTCATTGGGATGTCGAGCACTCAGCTTTACAATGAAAGTGACATGGAAAGCTATTTTCTCCGTAGCGTAAATTGGCTCATTCCGACTCTACAGGGCGTTTACCCTGCGGGTCGGAATACACTCTCTGCGCACAAGCGCGAGTGCTTTCCGCCAATTTCTGACTCCTCGGCTCGGAAATGCAAAAGAGTACTTTTGCATTTCGCTCGCCCTACGTCGCCAGTAAAAAAGGGTACTGCGGGATATACTGTTATAGAACTATTTATTGTCGTGGCCATCATTAGTCTTCTTGCGTCCATCATCATGGCAGTATTCGCAACGACTCAGCAAAAAACGCGTGACACGCGGCGAATTGCGGACGTCGATTCTATTCGTAAATCGCTGGCGCTCTATGCGACGAATGGGGGAGTCTACCCTGTCGCGACTACCAAGACGGTCTTGGACTCGAATTCGTCGGTCATAACAGCGCTTGTTGAGGACAATGCTATAAGTACTGCGCCGCAAGATCCGCTCGATCCCCTGTACCAATATGAATACATAACTGACGCCGCCGGTACCACGTATACACTTTTCTTCTGTCTGGAGACAAACACTATCAACGGCTACAGTAAAGGTTGCGTCAATACGCTTATCCCGTAAAAGACGGTTGTCCAGCATTGTATACATATGCCCCCAACACCAACTCACATCCGCTGGCAAGCATATGAGCACGAGCATTTTGAGCGCGGAAAAGATTGGTTCTTGGCGCTCGGTATCGCCGCAGTGTGTATAGCGGCAATTAGCGTCCTTTTCGGAAATGTCCTCTTCGCCATCTTGATACTCGTAGCAGCATCCACGCTTGCTCTTCTTGCAAAGACACCACAAGCAATCGCAGAATTTGAATTGTCGGACCGTGGCATAAGGGTCAACGGCACAATGCATCGCTTCGAAGAGATTATTTCATTCTGGGTGGAAGATCATGACGCAAATCCACCTATTCTTCTTATAGATACTGTGAAATGGCTTTCACCAAACTTCGTCATCCCGCTACCGCCCGAACATGTAGATGCCAAAAGCGTACGTGAGTTTCTTGCCGAGCGTACAGAAGAGGTTCCCATGAAGGAAACTTACGCGCACAAGGTACTGGAGTTCTTCGGGTTATAAGGTTGATCTCTGTCATCCTGCCCCAGCCGTTAATGACTGATTATTTGACCATTACTGTTGTAGTGGCTTCGCGAGTATTGCCGCCCGCCGTCATACAGGTAAGAAGGAAGGTCGTCTCGGTAGTTATGGGAAGTGTTTCAGCAACACCGCTGTTTCTCGGATTATTCGCATTCTGTGCGGTAAAGTCGGGTTGGTTGGAGCTTGAGATGACACATCCGTTCTCTTTCATACTGGCGGTGACCCATCCAATGCTTGCTCTTTCGCCTGACTCCACGGACTTCGGATTTGCCACAAGAACGATGGCGGGTTTCGCCACTTGCACGGTACATGATGCGTTTGACGAGATACCCTTATTGATGCAGGTCAATCCGAAGTTCACAGTCCGGGTAGCCGTCGGCGGAGCCGCGAGCGTCGTTGTCGCCGAACCCGAGATCGCTTCGTTGGTAGAAAACCCGCTTCCGACACTTTTTCCCACGGAGCATCCCCACGAAATGGCGAGCGTCATACCGACATCTGCCACAAGCGGCTGGCAAGAGAGTTGCGCGGTCGGCTGACCAGGTTGAGTCGGTGGGGTTGGCTGTTGAGAAACAGTGGCGCATGCAGTTTTGTTCAAACATCCGTATTGGCAATACTGTATGGTCGTATCCACACACTGATTATTGCGTGAGTACAGCGTGTTGCCGGAACAAATGACCTGCGTAGGACATGTTCCTTCCGGTTGCGCCGCCTGATTCCCCGCCGACGGCTGACCTCCAGAAAGTTTTTGCATAAGACCCTGAAGCATCTGGTCAAATCCATTCTGATTGCTGGCACCCGGATTCGCAGTAGGAGAGTTCTGCGGGAAGGTTGATGGTTTGATTTGAGGTTGAGGTTGAGGTTGAGGTTGAGTTTGAGGTTGAGTTTGAGGTTGAGGAGCGAGAACCTTCTTTGCGTTAGCAAGATTATTCATCCTGTTCCTTAATTCCTCATTCTGCTTTTCAAGTTCCTCCTGTTGTCTCTTCAATTCCGCAGGAAGTACAGCCGCCGGACAATCGGGAGTACATAGGTCTATTTTTGCTTTCAATTGATCTATGGCGGTGTTGTTCCTCTCTATCTGTTTCTGTGCCACTCCCCTCTGCTCACCGAAGGCCTGGTCCAAGCTACTTTGAAATTCTGTTGGAACGGCACTTAATTCATTTTTGAATGCTTCCATCTCGACATCATCTTTTATACCGCTGTATGCCTCCGCAATACCTTGCGCAAGATTATTGGGATCAAGAAGCTTGCCGCTAGGTGGACCTTCTTCCACTAATGCGCAAACGTCGCCTACACAGTATTTAACTTGACACTTATCAGTACTGAAACTTTGAATTGCGGGCTTGTTACCCGTCTTGCATGTAGGCGCCGTAGGTGGCTTGCAGATCGGATGTGTTGATTGAAGAGAAGACGGCGTAACCTTAACCACTCCCCTAGTGATGGTAACGTTAAATTTAAAACCCGGAGCGCATGTTTGTTCAAGGTGTTTTATTTCTCTTATATCGGCCTCCTGATAGCAGGCGCTATTGACTATTGGGATATCGCCGCTCCTGGCGAAATTGACCGGGCAGATGGCTTGCGCGGGAGGAGGATAATCGACGATATCACCCTTCTCTTTATCGCCGGCAGTGCCTACCGATGGAGCTACTGCGACTACTACTGCTCCCGCTTGAAACTCCCAAGAAGGTGGGTCGCCTGCCAACGAAGCCACCCCCTTTGCAACAAGGAGGAGAATGATGACAACAATAATCAGTGCGAGCGTGTGTGCTATCTTCCCTTCCTGAGACTCTTCCATCCTACAATTCTCTCGTCCTAAAGACTCTCGCGCAATGCATGTGAGTGCGTGAAATGTGGAAAAGCCAGTAAAACAAGACGCTCATGTGTTGTTATTGCTTATATACCCTTTGGATGTCCGGCCGGACATGCTAGAGTCATATCAATGAAGAATGATTCAAAACATTCGCACAGGCATGGACGAGATTTAGGCCGAATAGAGCGAGACGTTCTAGGAAAATTATCGTTCGGTGATCTACTGTTCGGGTACCTCCTCTCGGCAGGATCAACCGCACGGATGTTCAAACTGGCGCGCGAACGTACACGATACCGTTATCGTCGCAAATGCGCTATTGAACGACTCGTAGAACGCGACTTCATTCGCAAGAACGGCGAGAAATTATCTATTACCACTGCAGGGAACAACGCACTCGGCAGAACTGTGGAGAAGACGCGAAAGATGCTCGGCGCAAAACGTTGGGACCGCAAATGGCGGATTGCGATTTTCGACATTCCGGAGATCTACGCACCCTTGCGCCGCAAGGTGCGACAGACACTCAAGAGGGCGGGTTTCGTTCAGCTTCAACAGAGTGTGTGGATTTTCCCGCATGATTGCGCGGAACTTATACAGTTGATCAAGCAAGAATCGCGGCTGTCACAATTCATTCTCTATGGCGTACTGGAACACATTGAAAGCGAAGAAAGGTTAAAAAAACTTTTTCGTCTAGACTCTTGAACATATACCCCTAGGATGTCCGGCCGGACATCCTAGGGGTATATGTGATATGCGCGAGAGACCGCTGTGTATAGGCCTCACAATAAGTTATCTTCTATCCCCTCGGCAGGAATCGAACCTACATTACATCCTCCGCAAGGATGCGTCCTATCCATTGAACGACGAGGGGGACATGCACAGAGTAGATGAATTCTACTCTAAAGTAAATCTCGTTTACCCCGCGAGTACGCGAATCCGCTTCGCGATGCGCGACTTCATGCGTGCGGCAGTATTCTCCTTGATTACACCTCTCTTCGCGGCCTTGTCCACTGCCTTGTGAAGCGTTGGGAGAAATTCTTCAGCCTTCTTTGAACCCTTTTCCTGAAGTATTTTTGATATATCTTTTATCGCGTCCTTCATCGACTTTTTACGTCGAACGTTGAACACGCGGCGGCGGAGTGCCGCGCGCCATGCCTTCTTCGCCGAACTTGTTTTCGCCATGGGCGAGAGTATTGCATAAAAGGCCATATCATGCAATAACATTTTCGTTTTTATTTCCCTTGATACTTGATGCCCGATGCTTGATACTTACCACCATGATAGGAAGTATAGAGGGCACCGTGTTCGCGGTCCGGTCCGGTTTTGTCATAATCTCCGCAAACGGCGTCGGCTATAAAGTTGCGGCGACGCGCGCGACACTTTCTCCGTTAAGACCAAACATGGATGCGGCGCTCTGGACGCATCTCGCCGTACGAGAAGACGTACTCGACCTCTACGGATTCAGGACGGAGGAAGAATTGCACGTCTTCGAACTCCTTCTGACAGTTCCCGGAATCGGTCCGCGCTCGGCACTCGCCATCCTCGACATTGCCTCAATAGAAACGCTTCGCTCCGCTATCTCCGCTGGCAACGCTTCATACCTCACGAATGTATCCGGCATCGGAAGAAAAACAGCTGAAAAAATAGTCTTGGAATTGCGGGAAAAGATAGGCGCGGGCACCGAAGGCGCCGGACGCTCTCTATCCGGTGATGAAGAGGCGCTTGAAGCGATGCGCGCTTTAGGATACACAGTCTCTGAAGCGCGCGATGCTCTGCGCAAAGTGCCGCAGGAGGTTGCCGGGGGAAGCGCGCGATTACGCGAGGCGCTCAGAATGATCGGCGGTACATAACGTCGAAAGCCGAATCCTCATGATACGAACGCTGAAAAAAGCAATTCTTGATGTTCTCCCGAAATCGGTCGTAGAGGTATACCATCTATTCCTCGCATGGTTCGGTGCGATCCTCTACGGTTTTCCGGCGCGTTACATGCTCGTTGTCGGCGTCACGGGAACAAAAGGAAAATCGAGTACGACAGAATTGTTAAACGCGATCCTGGAAGAAGCCGGTTATACGACAGCGCTCATTAACTCCATACGCTTCAAAACGGCGAGTGTTTCAGAGCCGAATCTCACGCGTATGTCTATGCCAGGCAGGTTTTTCATCCAACGTTTTCTTTATGACGCACTCAAAAAAGGTTGTACGGCAGCGGTCCTTGAAATGACTTCCGAAGGCGCGCGACAGAATCGCCATCGTTTTATAGACCTCGATGCGCTTATTTTTACGAACCTCGCGCCTGAACACATCGAATCACATGGTTCTCTTCAAGCGTACGCGAATGCGAAGTTCGAGATAGGACGAGAACTCGTGCGTTCGCGAAAATATCCACGCACAATCGTCTCGAATCTCGATGACAAAGAAGGTGGACGTTACCTCACTCTCTCGGTTGAGAACGTCGTTCCTTTCTCGCTTAGAGGTGCAGCTCCATTCCATGCGAACGAACGGGGTGGCTCGTTCACACTCGAAAACCAGGAGCTCTCTGTACATCTCCCGGGAGAATTCTCGCTCAAAAATGCCCTGGCCGCTTCTTTGACCGCGCGCGCGTTCGATGTTCCGATGGATGCGATACGGCGCGCGCTCAAACGTGTCACAAGAATCCCCGGACGTGCGGAGCGTATAGAGGCCGGACAAGATTTCACCGTTGTTGTTGACTATGCACATACACCGGATTCCCTCCAGGCGCTTTATAATGCGTATAAAAACCTTCGAAAAATATGCGTACTGGGATCAACGGGTGGTGGTCGCGACACATGGAAGCGACCGATCATGGGACGCATCGCAGACACTTCGTGCGATACGATCATTCTTACGAATGAAGACCCGTACGACGAAGATCCCAAACAGATAGTGAGTGATATTGCGCACGGAATGACACGCAGGCCAGAAATAATAATGGATCGTCGCGAAGCTATCGCGCGTGCGCTTTCACTCGCGAAAGCCAGTGATGCGGTACTCATCACAGGAAAAGGCACCGACCCCGACATTCGCGGGGCGCGCGGCTCGAAGACCGTCTGGGGTGACGCCGTAGTCGTGCGGGAGGAAGTGGAAAAACTTCTTGCGAAACAAGGGCGTATAATAAACTCATGATAGTGAGGATATTAATCTGGCTTGGCGTCTTTATAGTTATTTCCCTATTCGTGCTCTGGATAGTGAGCGGCGGCATAGGCAAGACAATTGGCAAAGTAAAGACGTTTGCCGACTCTCCCGAGGATGGAACTTCGATGTTCGGCTCTTTCCGTCTCCCATGGCAACCAGAAAGCTTCAATTTCGGACCAGAGTTCTCCGACTCTGCCGATTATTCATACGAAAACGTTCAGACCGTTGAACAAGAGCTAGCATCATTACAAAAAGAATATGAGCATCTTGAAGATGCGACTCGCGCCGCGCTCGATTTCGGCACGCCTTCGCCCTTTCGAGACATGGTTCACATCGATGGTACAGGGGAGACTCTTGAGACAAAGCCCGATGTCGAACATCTACGCCTTGTCGCCTCGTGGAATAATACGGTGCCCGTTGATATAACCGGATGGTCTCTTCAAAGTGCAGTTACGGGTGTGCGTGTACATATTCCGCGCGGTGCGTATGATTTCCGCATGGGCTTCGTGAACGAACAGAAGAATATACAGTTAAATGCCGGGGCTTCTGTCATAATCACATCGGGAGGATCCCCCGTAGGAACGTCATTCCGTGAAAATACATGCAGTGGGTATCTTAATCAGTTTCAATCGTTCTCGCCGCCCCTACCCGAACACTGTCCGTATCCTTCTGAAGCAGTGCCGCTTAGTGCGGAAAATCTGAATCTGTATGGAGACGCATGCATTGATGTGGCGCGAACACTTCCCACATGCGAGGCGCCTCTCTCGTATTTTACGCCTGAGCTTTCTCTGTCATGCCGCACCTTCCTCGCGAACACGCTCTCCTATAACGGTTGTGTCGAAATGTATCGTTACCGCGCGAATTTCACGGAAAATTCGTGGCGCATATATTTGAATTCGCCGCGCGAACTTTGGCGCAACACACACGACGTCATCCGATTGTTGGATGCCGGTGGGCGCACGGTTGATGCTCTCACCTATTAAAACCGCTGACCGGAAATTACGCCAAACAGCACAATACCTGCCGCAACGGAAACATTGAGTGATTCTTTTCCGAGTCTTGTGCGACGCGGGTGGTTAGCGTGTCGGATCATTGCGCCGCGCATGGGAATCTCTATGAACGCATCGCATGTTGCGCAAAGTGATCGGGAGAGTCCGCGTACCTCGTTGCCAAACACGAACAGAGTTGGACCTTTGAGCATGAACGTCCGATAATCATATGCATACGTCTTTTGTTCCACTCCAACGACCAGCCATCCCTCCTTGCGCAAACGAGCAATAAATGTAATCGGTGACGTTGCATGCTCCCACGGAATCGACACTTCGGCTCCAAGCGCCGTTTTGGCCAACTCTTTTTGCACTCGACCGAACCTGTCTATCGGCTTCGGCGTGTAACCCGTGAGATACACTTTTCCAACACCGACCGCATCTGATGTACGGAATATCGAACCAACGTTGTGCGCACTTCGTATATTGTGCAAAAGCACGGCAATCGAGTGTTCCATATGCTACAGACTACAATAAAACAGGCCGCCCGTTCTACCCTCGAATCCTGCCTGTGCGGAGCACGCAGACAGGCAGGCAGGTAGGCGGAAATGTGAAAGCGCCACTTTCACATTTCTCTCGCTTTACGTCGCTCGTAAAGAAATGAAATACGTTATACTGTACACATGCAACCGCTGTCAGTATTCCCCGAAATTCTCTTCTTGGCTCCTTTCGCCGCGTTTCTCATTCGTATCGCTCTTGCAATTCTCTTAGGGTACTGTGCATGGAAACATCTCACCAATGCGGACAAAACGGTACGTACGCTCGGATTTATAGAGGGCGTAGTAGCAACGGCACTTGCACTCGGGACATGGACACAACCCGCGGCTATCGCTGGAATGTTCATTATTGGCGCATGGTTCGCGCTACCGCGCCTGCGTGCTGTAGCACTTGGTACTGCGCTTTTAGCGTTTGTCATGTGTCTATCTCTTCTCTTAACCGGGGCTGGTCTGCTCGCATTCGATCTTCCTTTGTAGCTCATAGTAATTCGTACCTGCGTCTGTTAAAATAAAGGCAACCCTCCATAGCTCAATGGTAGAGCAATCGCCTTTTAAGCGAGAGACCCAGGATCGTTACCTGGTGGGGGGATATGAGCGCTTTCAAAAAAAGATGCATCGAACTGCGCAAAAAAGACTATACTCTTTCCGAGATCGTAAAAGCAACAAACAGACCGAAAACATCGGTTTACTATCATATTCAACAAATCCCGCTTAGTAGACATAAGCGACAGCTGATTCTCGAGTCATATCGTCACCTAGCATTCAAGCTCAGCGAAGGGAGACGAGCTGAAAATGAAAAGTGCTACAAAAGGTTCTCCGAGTGGGATTTACAATCTGTTCTGCTTATTGCACATCTTCTTTTTGATGGAGAAATACATCGCGGAAAATGTAGATACCATAGTCGAAGTTTGACGCTGATTGAGCGCGTCAGGAGGTTGGTTCAGCGTTTTTGTATTACACGACCTAAAATCCACAAAAATCAACAAACCGGCGTTGTCAGTATCTCGTACTACAACGCATCATTTGGCAGGTATTTAGAGGAAAAGTCGCGTGAATTACTGACACACATAAGATCAATGCCTAAAGAACTGAAACATGAATTCCTTAAAGCATTTTTTGACGATGAGGGTTGCATGAATTTCCGAAAAAATGAAAGTGATCGGAAAATCCGAGGTTATCAAAAAAATATTGCGATTCTCGAAACGATTCGAGATTTGTTATTGGATTTTAGTATCTCGTCAACAATACTAAAACCGAATGAGATTAAAATCGTTGGTAAAGATAATCTTATGAAATTCCAAAGAGAAATCGGCTTCTCACTCGGCGTTCGGATTAATGGAAAACGATCGAACAGCATTTGGAAGCAATCACTTGAGAAACGTGAGATCCTTCGCCGCGCCATTGCATCATTCAATCCCGTCGGTAGCAATGGGGTGCATCGCACTGTCCACAACTAAATCGACAGATTCACTGTGACGAAATCCGTGACGTGCGATCCATCTGACACAAGACATGAGATGGTGTATACGGTAGCTCCCGTCAAAGGCACGGTTGCGGCTCCACCAAAAAGCGCGTTCTCAAAGAAATTACCATCGGGACTTGTTACGGTGCACGATGACACCCCCTGCGTATTCCAAAAAATGGAAGTACGGGCGCCGAGAGGAACGTTCATTGGAACCGCCCATATGTCCGCCTTGGGTTCTACCCCGACATAGGCCGGAGTCGTTGTCGCAACGGGAGCAGGTGGCGATTGTTGTTGCGTGACAACTGTCGATCCGGATGTAGGCGCAGGCACACCGACTTGATAACCGCGCCACGAACAAAGGCCGTCAAAAAAAGTCGATGGGATTACATAGGAAATAAAAGAATTGTTCCACGGACGCGCCTGACAAAGACGTGCCACGACGCTCTGCGGTTGTGCAGTACCGAGCGTGTCTCCTCCGAAAAATCCGGCGATTTCCGTGCCGGTCTTTTCATCGCGCGCACCCGCGAAAATAGTGCCGCCTGTGCCGGTTATCCGGATGTCACCGCGCGTTCCCGATAAACCCACGGTCTGCTGATCTAATCCGGGAGACACTTGGGATGATTGCGTACCTACGGTGGATACCGTATCTGTTACTGATACCTGGCTCGAGGACTGACTGCTGGTACCTGTTTGCGAGTCCGTTCCGATTGGTGACTGTGATCTAGTACCCAAAGCATCGAGTAGGAGATTCGATGAACCTGATCCGAACGATCCGAGAATGTCACCCGAAACGGGAGGCACATATGTAGCGCACGGATCGGATGTAGGGGTGGTGACGGTATAATACTGCGTACATCCCGCGGATTGACCGAACGTTCCTCCTCCACTTCCTCCACCGCCTCCCCCCGCGCTAAGTCCCTGCATCAACGAATCGAGAAGTCCTTTGAATATACCCCCGATGATGTTTCCTGTATCTCCCACGCCAGTACTTTGTCCTTGGAGATTCGTAAATGATTGACCTTCGCATTTCAATGGGGCAACACATATGCCCTTAACTGTGTGATTCGTGTCTGGAATCGACTGGACGCAGGGACACATCCACTTATTGGAGCCAGCGGTGCATCCATTTGAACCCTTAACCTGTCCGCACCCACACTGAAGAAGAACAGGCATACATTGAAAATTCGAATCCAAAAGTGTGGCGTTCATTTGGTCTAATTGCTTCATCAGTTCTTTTATCGCGTCCTGCGCTCCTTGATTTCCTGACGAGCCGGGCTCTGTCGTATTCACAAGCTTCGTCTGTTCATCAATCGCACTTTGAAGGCGTCGCCGGGCCTCGTTCTTTTGCTGATCAATAGCCGCGGCTTCCGTGGCACTGATAGCCATAACATCACTAGGCACCCCGAGCGTAAAAACAGCAATGACGAACACGACAAAAAACAGAGGCAATCTCATGTATGATAATGCTACAGGGACTCCGAGAATCCGCAATACAGGTTTTTACGCTTTGTTGATATTGAGAATATATCGCTCAAGTGCATACTCAAGTTCGACACTACGGCGACGCGCTTCGTGTGGGATCTCCGCGAGTTCAGCGATAAGTGCCGTGCCGCGCTTCCACTCAGCGCTACCTGTATGTGCAGTAAGAAGTATTTTCTTGGCTCCCCAGAACAAAATACCGTGGATCGCCTCGGGGGCATTCCCCTTTGCCAGTGCGGATTGGTACTCAATCCACATCCTTTTTTTGTCGCCGCTCTGGAGCGCCTCGGCAAGAGAGAACACGGAGTTGTCTTTTTCTTTCTTCGGTGCATCGTGCCGCACGCTCTTTTCCGCGCGCTTTTCTATCTTGCGCCGCGTATCCGCGTCGGGCTTCTCTTCAAACCAAAACACTGCCTCTTTCAGCGTTGCCATATATGGAATCGCGTCAAGCGCGAGCGCACGCATGTCCTCATTCGCAAGAACTTCTTCAAACACAAGGGCCTGTTTCTCCCAAAACATCCCCGGACCCTGAAGCGCCGCGCGAAGATCGTCCGCTGTATGCGCATCAGTAATGCGCACCACTGTCCCGCCTTTCGCAAGACGCTCTATCTCGGCATGCATCACCGCACGCGCCCTGTTCCTGTCCGTCCCGCTAAAAAAATAGAGCATACCGATTACTTTACTTAATCCTCGACTACCCGTTTTGTCTCGCCCCAATTCTTTCCAATCGCGATCTCTGCGACAATGGGCACTTCTCCAAGATCTTTCGGGAGTACGACTGACTCCATCACGCGCCGCAGTGCACGCGCTATTGTTTTGGCCTCTTTCTCATCCAGTTCGTAGACGAGTTCGTCGTGTACCTGGAGTATGAGCTCTGCCTTTTGCCGCCATGCCATCTTTTCAATAAGCGCATCCGCTTTCACCATGGCAAGCTTGATAATATCTGATTGCGTCCCCTGTATCGGCGCATTGACTGCCATTCTTTCCGCAGCCGCGCGGATATTCGGCAGAGGCGAGCTAAATCCCGGAAAGTAACGGCGGCGTCCGAAGAGAGTCTCTGTGTATCCGGTGCGCGCGGCGGATGCTTTCGTATGTTCTATCCAACGCGCCAGCTCTGAAAAGTTCTTAAAGTAATCCGACAAGTATTGTGCCGCCTCGTCGCGCGTGACATTTTTTCCCAGAGTCTCACGCAGAGCATTGACCCCCATGCCGTACAAAATGCCAAAGTTGATTACCTTCGCGCGACGGCGCATCTCATAATCCACCATCTCCGGAGGAACTCCGAATACCTCGGAAGCAACCGCCGTGTGCACGTCGCCGCCTTCCTTGAATACGCGGCCAAGCTTTTTGTCGCAGGAAAGCCCCGCCGCAACACGCAACTCTATTTGCGAATAATCTATCGCCGCGAGCACACTTCCTTCCGGCGCCGCAAATGCCTTTCTGATACGCCTCCCGTATTCACTCTTAATGGGAATATTTTGAAGATTCGGATTCTGTGAGCTCATTCGCCCCGTAGTCGTTCCCGTCTGGAGAAATTCCGTGTGCAATCTCCCATCGGAGCCGACTAGCGCGGGCAACTTCTCTATGTAGGTGGAGAGTAACTTCTGTAATTCGCGATAGGCAAGAATGTCTTCAATAACGGGGTGAAGCGGAGCGAGCTTGGCGAGTTCGTCTTCGCGTGTTGTACGCGCACCGGTTGGCGTCTTTTTTTGTCTCGCGGGAGTTATCTTTAATTCGTCAAAAAGCACGGTCGCAAGCTGTTTGGGTGAATTGATATTGAACTCGCGGCCTGCGTGCTTGAATATCCGTCCTGCTATATTTCCAAGCTCATGTGTATACTCACGCGCAAGCTCAGCGAGATACGCCGTGTCGACGAATATCCCCGCTTCATTCATACGCTCAACCACAGGGATTAGAGGGCGTTCTATCCGTTCAAAGACCTCGTGTAGATGACCTGTTTTGCGTAATTCGGCAAAAATATGAACGCGCGCTTCCTCAAAATCGTCTGTTTCCGCATAGTGCAAAATATCTTCCAGATCCGGATTTGTCATATCCGAACGCAAAATCCACAGAGCGATGGAAACTTCTTTCAACGCATGAATGTCCACTTTCTCTTCTTTTTTTTCCTCTCTTTCGTGCGGCGCCCCCGCGGCGCTCCGCGCCGCGGCGCGCACACGTTCCTTAAGCGAGCGAAATTCCAGCTCATCGCATAGAGCTACGACACGATCTGCATGTTCATCGAACCGCCAACGACGCTCGGGAAGCTTGAATGGCACTGGTGCGTCGGCATGAATAGAAGCGAGCTGTTTGGAAAACACGGCGTCTGCTTTTCCTTTCTTTAAGAGTTCTATCGTGCGTGATTTGAAACCCTTACTTTCAAATAACCTCGGCTCCGTCTCAAGCGCACGATATATCTCTTCAAGCGAGCCGAATATCTGGATCAACTCGGTTGCCGTCTTCTCTCCAACACCCTTCACGCCCGGAATGTTGTCCGACGGGTCCCCGCGTAAGGATTTGTAATCTATGATGTGTTTTGGTCCGAAGCCGAACCGTTCACATACTGCGTCTTCATCGTACAGTACGGTGTCATTGAGTCCCTTGCGGAGCGTGTAAACTGATACGCGTTCTGACACGAGTTGTAGCGTGTCTAGGTCACCGGAAGCTATCACGATCTCAATATTACGAAGTGAGGACACTTGCCGCACTATAGTTCCCAATACATCGTCTGCTTCATAGCCGGGACTTGCATAGATTGGAATGCCGAACGCTTCGAACACTTCCCGGGAGCGTTCAAGCTGGTGAATGAGTTCCGGCTCAGCTTCCGCACGCGTCGCCTTGTACGCCTCAAACAACTCATGTCGCATTGTACGCCCGGGCAAATCACGACATGCAACCAGGAAGTCGGGTTTGAGTTCGTCCGCCATCTTCAAAAGCATCGAGATAAGTCCATACAATGCTCCCGTCGGCTCGCCTTTAGAGGAAGAAAAATCCGGAATTGCGTGGTATGCCCGATGAATTAGCGCGTGTGCATCTAATAAAACAAGGCGCTGTGTCTTGGTCTTATTCATACTTGGATTGTAGCACTCGCGTTTTCCACCCATACTCCAGATTATCGACATTATTGGAGGGAATTCCCACCCTATTACTCTCGACCTCCCCTTATTGGGAAGCGACAGAATACCCCGCAGCTCTGCTGCGGGGATGAATGGCGCGTAGAGTTTGAAGCGGCGGTGGCCGCTTCTCTATCCAAAAAAACAACCCTGGTGTCCTGCGCCAATACTCCGCAGTTCTGCTGCGGAGATGGTGGCAGGACTTGTTTTATTAGAAATGAGGATGAGACGCCACGAATACGTTACAATGACAGTCACATGGCGCAATTCAACGAAAAGAAACAGGAGGAGCGGCTGGAGGAGCTCAGAAAGAGAGAGGAGGAGCAACTCGCGGAAATGCTCTCGCAGAAATACAACGTTGAATATGTCGACCTCACGAAGAAGTCAATTGATACCGATGCTCTGCGTTTCATTACCGAATCGGAGGCGCGGGCGAGCGAAATGGCGGCATTCAAGAAAATCAATCGCAAATTATTTGTTGCGATGAGATCTCCCGAGCGCCCTGACGCACTTGCAACACTTCAGAAGCTCAAGGGGCTTGGATATGACATTGAGCGCTACATAGTGTCGCGCGCCTCGCTTGAACATGCGTGGGACCGTTACCACGACATCTCATACGCGACAGAAACTGAGGCCGGTATCCTAACGCTTTCAAACGAAATTATTCAACAAATGCTTCAAAAATTAAAAGCGTTGGAAGATGTGCGCGCAGAAATACAGGCGCATTCGGGAAGCCGCGATGTGCATCGTATTTCCCGAATCCTAGAGATAATCATGGGAGGCGCTTTATCGCTCGGTGCGTCTGATATTCACCTGGAACCGGAGGAGGAGGGTGTGCGTATGCGTTATCGTCTGGACGGCGTTTTAATCGAGGTTCTTATGTTCGATGCACCGACATACGCTCTTATTTCTTCGCGCATCAAACTGCTCTCGGGCCTTAAGCTCAACATCAAAAACGCGGCGCAAGATGGTCGCTTCTCTATTCAGGTGAATGAAAAAGAAATAGAAATCCGCACAAGCATCCTTCCCGGCGCATATGCCGAAACTATCGTCATGCGCGTCCTTGATCCCGCAACCATCGCGCTCCCGATGGAAGCTCTAGGATTCGATACTTATCTTATGCAAATCTTCAAACAGGAGATATCAAAACCAAACGGCATGATACTGAACACAGGACCGACGGGAAGCGGCAAAACAACGACGCTTTATGCATTCCTACGGCAGGTGCACAGGCCGGAAGTAAAGATAGTAACAATAGAAGATCCGATAGAGTACCATCTTCCGGGTATTGTCCAGACGCAAGTTTCAAAAGATTACACGTTTGCCGAGGGACTCCGGAGCACGTTGCGCCAAGACCCGGATATAATTATGGTTGGTGAGATTCGCGATGCGGAAGTTGCCTCAACCGCGATACATGCGTCACTCACGGGACATCTCGTTTTTTCAACACTTCACACGAATGATGCCGCGGGAACTTTCCCGCGCCTCATTGATATGGGAGTCAACGCGGACATTTTAGGTGCCGCTATAACGACTTCAATGGCGCAACGCCTTGTGCGACGACTGTGCTCCGCGTGCCGCGAGGCGCGACCTATTGCAGGAGACGACGCTAAAGTATTAGAACCGCTCTTAAAAAATATCCCGCATCCGGAGAGTCTCCCGGAAAATCGTGACACGATGTGGATACCTAAAGGATGCGACAAATGCGGCGGCCTTGGTTACAAAGGGCGCATAGGGGTCGTTGAAGCTGTCCTTATGGATAGAGAGATAGAGCAGTGCGTGCGTACAACTTCAAGTGAGCGCGAAATTTGGAAAGCCGCGCGACACCAAAATATACGACGAATGTCGCAAGATGGTGCTGTTAAAGTTCTAAGAGGGGTCACTTCGCTTGAAGAACTCAGTCGGGTGGTCGATCTGCACGATGAGGTTATGTTGGAAATAATCGCTTAGCATGGCGTGTTCTCTGAATGAGAAGCGCGAGATGCTATACACAGGGTCTTGCCAATAGAGTAAAGATGTATTCAAGCCACAGCGTCTCTATGAAATTTTGGGAGGGATGCTATCGTGAAAAAAGTCGGGAACGCAATTATCCGAGCGATGCTTTCGATGAGGAAAGTGCGACACGGACCCGAGGATAGAAAAAGCCGAAACTGTCTCGTCCTTGGTAAAGTCACGATCGCTCGGATAATTGCGTTTCCGGCAATGCAGTACAATAAAAATCCAGGATAGCCAAACTGGCGGAGAATATATCATACAAACAACAATTGTCAATACTAAGTAATGTGCCCCCGCCCGACCCATAATGAGTCCGGAAGAGCCACAAATTCATGACAAAGCACGAACAGAAAGGCGAAAAGGTTTTACGAACTCTTGATCAGGCTCTACGACCTGCGGATTGGGCGGAATATGTAGGGCAATCAGGGATTAAAGAGAATCTGCGTATACTTCTCACCGCCGCGAAAGGAAGGAACCATCAGCCCGAACACGTTCTCCTTTATGGCCCGCCGGGTCTTGGTAAAACGACGCTCGCGCATTTAATGGCAAAAGAGATAGGCGCGTCGATGCGTAGCACGTCAGGCCCAGCAATTGAACGCGTGGGCGACCTCGCATCAATACTGACCAATCTTTCTCCAGGCGACGTGTTATTCATAGACGAGATACACCGCCTCAATCGCACGATAGAAGAGGTTCTCTACCCTGCCATGGAGTCGGGTGTCCTCGATATAGTTATCGGTAAGGGGCCTTCAGCGCGCACGGTGCAATTGGATTTACCACCCTTCACACTCATCGCCGCGACAACACGCATTTCGATGCTTAGCGCGCCCCTTCGTTCGCGATTCTCCGGTGGTACATTCCGTCTTAACTATTACATCGAGAGTGAGATCGCAGAGATATTGAAACGTTCGGCACACATACTTGGCATAGAAATAGACGATGTATCGCTTAAAGAAGTGGCAAGCCGAAGTCGCGCAACGCCGCGTACCGCAAACTATCTTCTGAAACGAGCCCGCGATTTTGCGGCCGTAAATGAAGAACCGCTTCACGTTAAGACAGTCAA
The DNA here is from genome assembly GCA_003545515.1 of Candidatus Kaiserbacteria bacterium. Lineage (GTDB taxonomy): Bacteria > Patescibacteriota > Minisyncoccia > Phycocordibacterales > UBA2100 > UBA10103. Next base: position 17,412 of record DPYD01000062.1, read on the forward strand.
AAAGGCGTTGGCGCTTTTAGAAATTGATGAGGGGGGTTTGAATCAGACTGATCGCGATATATTGAACATAGTCATTGAAAAATTCGGCGGTGGCCCGGTAGGTCTCAAAACAATCGCGGCCTCTCTCTCGGAAGAAGAGGATACTATAGAGGAGGTCCATGAACCCTACCTTATGCAGTTAGGGCTCCTCGAGCGTACCCCCCGCGGTAGAACAGTAACGAAAAAAGGATATGAGCACGTTGGCGCAGATGCTCCGCGTGCACAACAAAAACTTATTTAGTATTTAGCGAGTGGGCCCGCACACTTACTTTGGCGTAGCTCACGTTTTGCCTCTGGTCGGTCTCCTTCTATCCGAATACGAAACTATGCTGTGTAGCACCGCTTGCGCGGTTCGCCCTCGCAAAACAACGCCACAGTAAGTGTGCGGGTGGGGATAAGAAGCGCTTGCTATTCCAATACATGTATACAATGAGGGTGCTAGCTAGCAAAGCACGGTAAATCTGATGCGATGTTCGCCGAATGGCGAATATCCCACCAATTAAGCGCACAACGACCTCCCTTGCGGGAGGTCGTTGCACTTCCGATCATTAACGAATCATGAAAGGACTGTCCGAGGTTCGATACGATCTCCACTCGGGAGTCAAAGACACAAACTTTCGTTCGCAACTTCGTCTCGTTCACCCACTGCTCTGACCGACAACTCCTGCAGTATCTCAAGACTTGCGCCTCGATAGACTCTAGGAGCTAGAATCTGACTCCTCATCCTTTCGGATGATTCGCCGAACCCTGCTGACACACGGTAAAGCGCATCAGATCTTTGATTGTAAAGCATGGTTTTGAGCGTCAAATTCCTCGAACATGTTCGGTTTCGTGGATTTCTTGTGGAAGAAGGTGTGTATAACTCTTGGTGTAGAATGCGCGCATGTCAGGACATAACAGATGGACGCAAATAAAGAGACAAAAGGGGGCGAACGATGCTGAGCGCGGAGCGCTTTTTGGAAAACTCGCGAAACGCATCACGATTGAATCAAAAAAAGCAAATGGTGACTTGAGTAGCCCGGCACTTCGCTCGGCAATAGAAAAAGCGAAGCAAACGAACATGCCGAAGGAAAACGTTGAGCGCGCAATTGCCAAGGGAACATCGGTTGATGCCAGCACGTTGGATTTCATCGTGTATGAAACATACGGCCCGGGAGGCGCCGCTATCATCATCGACACCTTGACCGACAATCGAAACCGCACGGGAGCAGAGATAAAACACTTACTCTCAAAACATGGCCTTTCGCTTGCAACGCAAGGAAGTGCCTCTTGGGCGTTTGATAAAACCCAAAACGGATATGCACCTAAAAATATCCTCCCGCTTTCAGAGTCCGATAATGAAGCTCTGATGAAAATCCTAGAGGAATTGGATGCGCACGACGACGTGGAAGGGGTGTATACCAACGCGGAATGAGCAATGGAGAGGGATTAGTCTCTAGTATAATGCGTGCACGTCTACTTGCTCCTAAAAGCTTGGAAATGAAACTATGAAAGTTTTAGCGATTGATCCCGGATACGGCAGATGCGGTGTCGCAGTCGTCGAAAAAGAAAACGGAAAGGAAAATCTTCTTTACTCCGCGTGCATTGAAACGCATGCGAAAACGGATTTCCCCGAGCGACTCGGAATGATAGTGCGCAAATGCGAACAGATTGTCAAAACGTATGAACCGAACTCCATGGCGCTTGAGAGACTCTACTTCACGAGTAATCACAAGACTGCGATGAAAGTCGCGGAAGTGCGAGGCGCGCTTATAGCGGTGGCTGCAAAATTCGACATCGGTATTTTTGAGTACACGCCCTCGCAGGTGAAGAGCGCCGTAGCCGGCTGGGGTAATGCGGACAAGAACCAAATAGCGAAAATGCTCCACTCTCTCATGAAAATAAAAAGGTCTATTAAGTATGACGATGAGTACGATGCGATAGCGATCGGCGTAACACATCTCGCCTGTTCCCAGAATAGCGAGAATAGCTGAAAAAGACTATAATTTGCCGCAAATGGGATGGTATAGAAAACTCTTTAGAAGATTATTTTCGTGGTTTGAGGTCGTGGCGATTGTTGGTATCGCCATTGCGCTTTTCGTGTTCGGTGTCGGCGTCATCTGGGCAACTCTCTCTCCGCTTCCTGCAATAGAAAACTTCGAAAGCCGTAGGGTCGCAGAGTCCACGAAAATATATGACCGAACGGGAAACATCATACTCTACGATGTGCATGGATCTATGCGCCGCACAGAGGTTCCCATTGAGAATATCTCGCGCTACATCAGAAATGCAACGGTTGCCATTGAGGATGATACGTTTTATCAGCACAACGGCTTCCGCCCGCTTTCATTCATCCGCGCCGTACTCGTTAATCTCCACCTCCGCGGAGGGATCGCCGGGCAGGGTGGTTCTACGATCACGCAACAGGTCGTAAAAAACGCATTGCTCACAAAAGACAAGACGATAGTCCGAAAAGCAAAAGAGATAATTCTTGCCCTGCGACTTGAGCGAATCTATACGAAAGACGAGATACTCCAAACGTACCTCAATGAAGCGCCGTACGGAGGCACGCTCTACGGCGCCGAGGAAGCAAGTCGATATTTCTTCGGTGTATCCGCCGCCGACGTGACGTTGGCGCAGTCTGCATATCTGGCGGCTTTGCCGCAAGCGCCGACGCGCTACTCTCCATACGGCACGCGGCGTAGCGAACTTGATGACCGAAAGAATCTCGTGCTTCGGCGCATGTATGAGCTCGGATACATACGCGAAGAAGAATACCGAGCGGCGCGTGACGAAACTGTCGTGTTCCAAAGTAGAGAGGAGACAGGCATCAAGGCGGCGCACTTCGTGTTTTACGTTCGCGAATATCTTGAGGATACGTACGGTCCGGACGTGGTTACAAACGGCGGACTTCAGGTCATAACTACTCTCGATTATGATCTGCAGAAAAAGGCCGAGGAAATAGTTCGTGAGAGAGCTCTTGAGAATAAAACCAAGTTCAACGCTGAGAATGCGGGATTGGTGGCAATAGATCCGAAAACAGGGCAGATACTCGCCATGGTCGGCTCACGTGGATTTTTCGACCCGGACATAGACGGAATGGTGAACGTGACAGTCATGCCGCGCCAACCGGGCTCCGCATTCAAGCCTTTCGTCTATGCGACCGCATTCGAAAAAGGATACACGCCGGAAACGGTCGTCTTCGATCTCAAAACACAATTCACCGCGCACTGCGCGCCGAACGATCTTGAAACCCATGACGACTGCTATGCGCCGGGAAATTATGACAATGTGTTCCGCGGGCCGATGACCTTGCGCGATGCCTTGGCACAGTCGGTCAACGTTCCGGCGGTAAAGACCCTCTACCTCGCCGGCGTCGAGGCCTCCATAGGCCTTGCTCGAAGAGTTGGCATAACGACACTCGCTGACGCCGGCCGCTATGGTTTAACGCTCGTTCTTGGTGGAGGCGAAGTGTATCTTTTGGATATGACCGCCGCATATGCCACGTTCGCGAACGATGGCATAAAGAATCCTCCCGTCGCGATATTGCGCATTACAGATGACGTCAAAAAAACACTCGAGGAATACAAGGCCAAATCGGAACGAGTAACAGACGCGCAGGTGGCACGCTCTGTTTCAGACATTCTCTCCGATAATCGCGCAAGAATACCCGCCTTCGGAGAAACATCCGCGCTCTCCTTTTATGATCATGCTGTCGCCGTGAAGACAGGCACCACAAACGATTACCGTGATGCGTGGATAATAGGGTATACGCCGACACTCGCCGTCGGCGCTTGGGCCGGGAATAACGATAATACGCCTATGGAAAAGCGGGTCGCCGGATTTATCATCGCCCCCCTATGGCGTGAGTTTATGGATTACGCGTTTGAGAAATACCCGCCTGCGACATTTACGCCGCCCGCGCCCGAAAGCGACATCGCCGCGCTCCCACCCGTCCTCCGAGGCGAATGGAACTCTAACCCCTCCGAGGGTACGCATGAGATACTCTACTGGTTAGACAAAAACAACCCGCGAGGGGGGCGCGCCGCCAATCCGGCAAGCGACTTACAGTTCGCCAACTGGGAGTACCCGGTCGCCGTGTGGGCCGGAGAACGACCAATCTACGCGCTACCGGGTGGTCTTTCCCCCGGTGGCGGAAGTGATGACTTCGTTGTTCTTATGCCATTTCCGAATATATCGCTATCCGGTACAGCCGCAATTCCTGTGTCAGTCGCATATCCAGACAATACTGGAGTGTCGCGCGTATCGTACTTTCTAAATGGGCAGGAGGTCGGTTCCTCGGTAACGCCACCTTTTTACCACTCGTTCTCTACCACCGCACGTGGCACAGTGACATTTCAGGTGATTTTCGAGACCGCCTCGGGACTCGTGGAACGCACGATACGTTTCACTATCCAGTAAATCGTCTCTTTCGAGCTGCAGGGCGTTTGCCGATTTCTGGCTCCTCGGCTCCTGCCTGCGCCGACTTGTCTGGAGGCGGCTGATTATCTATTCAAAGGCATCACGAGGCACATGAACGAAGCATCTGACACGCCTCGAATAACGAGCGGTTTGCCCGCACCGGAAAAGGAGAGCGTCACGGAGTCGGATTTGATCGACGGCAAACAATCCGCAAGGTATCCTATGTGGAAATTTATATCTATATCTTCTCCGGAAATTGCAGCGTCAATGGAATCAGACATTTCGCCCACATCTGCGCTCTGTGCGATTGCTGTAAACACTTTTTTCTTTGGATAAATATGGAATCCCACATGTTGGTCCGCCCCCGCGAACACACGGGCTTTTTTGAGTGTTTCAGAGAAATCGCTCTTAAGGGTCGTGACCTCAACCGCGAATGATTTCGGAATTATCTCGGTGTAATTAGGAAATACACCATCAACAATGCGCGAAACATAACGGATGCCGTCAGCTACTATCGTCAATTGCGACTCATCAGCGCTTAAAGACACTTTCTCTGCGCTTGAGTGTTCAAGGATATGGACAATCTCCAGTGCGTGCTTAAGCGGTATGAGTAACTCGGTATTTTCCTCATCTCCATCCTTTCCCTCTTTAATAATTTTCTCAGCAAGGCGAAATGAGTCCGTAGCGACACACGTCAAGACGCCGTCTTTAACCGACACGTAGATACTTCCAAGCTCCGGGCGAATCATCGACGGCGACGCCGCATAAGAGACCGACTGGAGGCCTTCAATTAAATGCTCGCGCGGCGCCACGAATGGTTTTTCTTTTTTATCACCCGGTAGCGTCGGAAATTCTTCATGCGAAACTGATTTAATAAGTGTCCTTGTCCCACGTGATTCAATAACTAAATTCCCTTCACCTAAAGAAAGAGTTACTTTATCTCCTCCTATAGAGCGCAGTGTTTGTGAAAGAACACCGGAAGGGACAGCCACCAAACCTTTTTCTCCAATATCGCACGGTACACGAACCTCAATACCGGCCTCAAGGTTGGTAGCGCAAACCAACAACTCTTTATCAACCTTAAAAAGAATACAAGATAGAACTGGAAGTGTTTCCTTTTTCCCAGTTATACGTTCAGCTATCAGAACTGCTGTAAGTAACTTTTCTTTTATAACCAACATCTTCATAAGTCTTTATTAATTAAATACTATTACTACTATTATGGGTGTTGAGAGTGTGAAGAAGTTTAAAATAGTTCGGTATGTAGCGGTATGTTGAGGGTGTCGGAATGTTTAGAACATTCGGATAAGTGGTGGTTGATATGTGAGTAGCATATGATAAATTTTTTTTAGAGAAAATTCTAAATTAGTTTTCCCAGCGCTCTTCCGGTATCAATCCACATGCTCTCAACATATCATGCGCGAATGAGCGCGCGGACGTGATCGAGCTCTTGTTCAAGCGATGTGTTTGACTTGAGTTCCTCTTTAATTTTTTCGCATGAGTGAATTACTGTTGTGTGGTCACGGCCACCAAGCTTCTCTCCTATCGATGGGTAAGAAACATTAAATTCTTCGCGAAGGACATACATGATAATTTGACGCGGCTTCACAACCTCTTTTTTCCGCGTCTTTTCGTATATGCTTTTCTCCGGGACATCATAGTATTGCGATATTCTCCTTACGACCTCATCAACGGAAACGCCGCGTGCAGGCCGAACATTGTGTTTTATCAAGGAGCGCACATCGAGTAGCGTTATCCCCTTTCCCTTGAGTTGAGATTTACACACGATCATGTTTAAAACACCCTCCAACTCGCGAATATTTCCCCTTACATTCTCAGCTATGAACTGGATGATTTCTTCGGGGATAGAGAATCCGTGGCTATCCAACTTCGCCTTGATTATGGCGACGCGTGACTCCACGTCTGTTTCAGGTATTTCCGCGACCATTCCTGCGGAAAATCGCCCCTTAAGGCGCTCTTCAAGACCCGGAAGAAGTGCGGGGTGTTTGTCGGAGGAAAACACGATCTGCCTATTATTATCATGCAGGGTGTTGAAGAGATGGAAAAGCTCCTCTTGAGTTTTTTCAGTATTAGCTATGAATTGCACGTCGTCCATAATAAGAACGTCGTGCTGGCGGTATTGATCCTTAAAACTGTTGGCACGACCGGCGCGTACAGCGTTCATATAATCAACCGCGAAACGCTCGCTCGTTACATAAAGCACTTTTTTATTTGCGTGCGTTTTTTTAAAATGGTTGCCTATCGCCTGGATGAGGTGTGTCTTTCCGTGTCCCGTTGCGCCATAAATGAAAAGAGGATTGTAAACCAGTCCTGGCCGCTCGAGAACCGCTTTTGCGGCGGCGTGCGCAAGCTGATTGAACGGTCCGACGATGAAGGTGTCAAACGTGTAGCGGGGGTTTAGATTATCGCGCTTGTCTATATAAAGCGAAGAAAGATCGAGCGCATGTTGTGGTTGTGCGGGTGCGCGGGTTTGTCTCGTACTCTCGCGGGCGGGAGAACGATGCACCACATACTCGACAGCACGAATAGCGGCGTCGAGAGAGCGTAGGGCTTTTAGAATCGTTTTACCGTGCTTTTCCATGAGCCACTCCTTCACGATTTTGGAAGGAACGGCCACTTGCACAACTCCGCCGTCACGGGACGAAATGTCGGTATTCCTAAACCATGTACGGAAGCTTGCTTCTGATGTATCGAGCTCGATTTGAACCAGGGCATTTTGCCAAAGTTCCCGATTGTTCATGTGAGTAGTAGTCATGCGCGTTAGTTTGCATATTATACGCGTAGAGAGACGGTGCGAAAGTGTTGGAGTACTGCTCTTCTTATGTGAGCAGTGCGTGGAAAACGTGGGGACAGCGAAGCAGGAAACACAAAGCCAGGAAGGGCAAATGAAACGCGCCTGCAAACACGGTATATACACGCTATTTACTATTTATCGTTTTCAACTTACTATGGCGGATATGGTGAAGCGAACATATCAGCCCAAGAAACGCAAGCGCACGCGGACGCACGGCTTTATGAAACGTGCGGGGACACGCACCGGTCGCGCGCTTCTTACGCGCCGTCGCAGAAAAGGCCGCACGCGTCTATCTACATAGGAATGCAAAGAGCCATCGGCATCACAAGTGCTGAATTTAGGCAACTTAGGCCTGTTCGACGTATCCAAGGCCGATTTTTCTCCTTACTTGTAGGGGCGCTTCCTTCGGAACACGTACGATGTGCATGTGTTGTTTCAAAAAAGGCAGAGGCACGCGCTGTTGCGCGCAATACCGTAAAGCGCCGCTGTCGCGAAGCTCTTCGCGGGCAATATCAAAATATCAAAAAGCCGATTACGCTCGTTTTTCACGCTAAAGCATCCGCCTCAGGCGCATCATACGCAGAAATCGCAGAAGACGTGCGCTCGCTCATCATGCGCGCTACAATGCCCTGAACATGATTTCTGTCATTTTCAACACGCTCGTGCACGACCCTTTGTACAACGGGCTTATTTTTTTGGTTGACGTCCTCCCCTCGCATGATGTCGGTATCGCCGTTGTTCTCTTGACCATTATTGTTCGCATTATAATCTTCCCTCTTTCGAAAAGCGCGGTGGAAACACAAAGGAAGATGAAAGACATCGCGCCTGACGTGGAGAAGCTTAAGGAGAAATATAAGGATAAGCGCGAAGAGCAGGGGCGTGCCATTCTCACGCTATATCGCGAGAAGGGGATACGCCCGCTGGCGAACCTCGGACTTCTTTTTGCACAGCTCCCTATTCTTATAGGGTTGTATTGGGTTTTTGCCTGGGGAGGACTTCCCGATGTGGATCCGACCATTTTGTACTCNNTTCGTATACATGCGGCTCTCAATGGGGCCGCGTCAGAAGGCGACTCAACCGACGGGTACGTCGTTTTCGGCCGACATGGCGCGCAGTCTTGATCTGCAGATGCGCTACTTCTTGCCACTAATGATTGGAGGTATTTCCTATTACATTGTAGCCGCGGCGCCTCTTTATTGGACGGTGAGCAATCTTTTTATGATAGGCCAAGAGCTTTTTATGGGCCGAAGATTCTANNAGGTATAGTGCCCCAATGCAAGACACTGACTCCAAAATCGAAAACATACTCAGGGGATTGCTGGACGCGATGGGAGCATCGTATTCTGACGTCATAAAAAGTGAAACGGCGGGGCAAAAGATCTTTTCTGTGCAAGCAGAAGATGGTCGCGCGCTTATCGGGGTTAGGGGTGACACTGTGTACGCCTTAGACACTTTGATAAAAAAGATTGCCGAGAAACAACTATTCCCCAGGACGGAGGATGCCAAAAACGAATCCGGTGTAGAGGGAACAGAAAATAACACACCCCACTTCCTCGTTGATGTTAACGAGTATCGCGCAAAGCAGATAAAAGATTTGCAAAACAAAGCACTGATGATGGCAGAACGAGCGCGTTCGTTTCAATACGACGTAGAGCTCTCTCCCATGAGCTCTTACGAGCGCCTGATCATCCACACAGCGCTTTCGGACGCGCCGAACGTGAAAACCGAGTCACAAGGCGAAGGGCGGAATCGACGAGTGGTCATTCGGTATGTCGACAAAGAGGCGCCCATCGGGACATAAATCAAGAAACGCGTTGATTTTAAAACCTTCCTCTTTTTATCTGATGAGAAGTTCACATCCTGAGATGAGTTCAGGGACAATCCCTTGCGTAGCGTTGCGACATGCATTTCCTGAAGAACTGTTGTTTCCGAAACACTGGAAACCTTCGTTAATTTGGTAGCACCATTCATGGTACGGGGCCTGGGGATAAAACGTTCCCTCTGTTTGCGCGGGAGATGAGGGAGTATTGTCCGGAACATTTACCGTCGGAGTCACTCGATCATCTGCAGAAGCACGAAAGGTCTGGGCATTTGTCGATCTCTCTGATTGCACACTCCCCGAGTCCTTCAGTTTTATATTCAGATTTGTAAACTGCGGGTTTATCTGATTCAAGATAAGCCACACCGCAAGCAGGAGGAGAAGGCCAAGAGTAGTGTCGCGGAGTATTTCTTTTGCGCGCTCCTTGTTGGTCCATAGATCACTCACCATGTACAAATACCCGGCATAGGCGATGCGTAGTATCGCAAGCATCGCCCCGATTGCGATTGCAAAGCTAAAAATACGATTGATAAAAGTCGACAAGTCACCCTCCGGGCCAGAATACAGATCTGAAAGCTTGGAACCCGCGGGTATGTCGGCAAGCGGTGCGAATCCTCCTGGCGCTGGCGCTGCGTGTGCGACAGACGATAAAGTCAGCCCAAACAGGATTATTGCGGATAACAATATGCCAATACGGATGATCTTGTTTCGCATTGTACGAGAGTGAGACATATAGTTATTCTGCAATCCGCAATAACCACAATGATTTATCACGCGTATTCATAAAGGATATATATTCACCGCCTGCGTCAATGGAAGGGTTCTCTGAGTCAATCTGAAGCGTGTTGCTCGGTGCGTACAAGAGCTCCGCGCTACCCGCGTTCACGTCCGCTCTCCACCACGTGTCGGACGTGTGCATCTCGCCGCGTAAGCGTCCGGCCAGCGCGCCATTTTCCGGCAGGACCTGCGGTACTGCACAATACGCGACGAACTCTTCTTTTGGTGACCACACGCACTTATCGGCGATTGTTCGAATGGGTAGCACTGTACTCGCATTCGCATTTGTGCGTGCAGAAAGAATAAATCCGGCTACACTAGAAAGGTAAGCGGAAGAATTCGCTCGTGGTAAAATAGTCAATCCATTCGCGCCGCTCAAGAATCGTGAGAGCGCTCCGTTTTTTTTCAATTCATACACATTATTCGCCGCTCCCTCTGCCGGATTTTGTATTAGAAATATCCTTTCGTCCGAAAGCCAACGTATGTGCCAACCAGAAATCCCCAAACTCGCAAGTTGTTTTGACCCCGCACCCTTCCACGTTGATTGCACGACGGATGACCCTCCGTCCTCCTCGCGCCGGAGATAGACGATGTTCTCCCCTCCGGGACTCAGCGCTATGCTCTGTATGTTTTGCGGGAGCGTTGAAAGGGTCAGGGCGACTGGGGCCTTGCTCGTGGCCATTGTTGAGGTTGCCAATCCCGCGCTAGTAGTGATAAATCCCGCTTCGTTGACTCCGCGCAAAATAATGGCGCCGTTCGCCCCTATAAGCGCCTCGTACACACGCGGCACGAGCGTGTTCGTGATGCGCGCAAACTCTCCACTTTTCGGATCTGCCTCAAGGACATATCCGGTGCCACGTTCCACAAATCGTATCGTACTTGAGGATATCGCTGTGCTTGGCATGAACCCCGCGCCAGCCACGGGCGTTTTTGTTATCTGCCACAGTCGAGGCATTGCCGCCGTACTTGAAGCGCTTGCTCCTGCTTCAAAATCCGAAGTATTCGCAGTAATGTTTTCATAGGTACTGCCGAAAAGGCCTCCGAACGAAGGCGGTGCGATGCCTACTCCGCGGGCGATATCAGTCGCGAGTAAAGCGTTTTCCTGAGATTGTAGGAAGAAATACCACGATAGAAGAGCGAGAAGAGTCGCGACGGTGCTTGCGACAAGAACGTAGCGAAGTATTTTAGCGGCGCGTGGGAATCGGATCATACTACTATTGGTTGAATGGCTGGAACGGATCAGATACCCCTGCGTTTTTTGATCCTGCAAGCGTAAGTGTCCACGCGCGGCGTGCGCTTAGAAAAAAATTCGTTGCATGTGTAAGCTCGAGCTCAATGCGGGCGCGCCCATCCGCGCCTTCGGCGTTAATCGTGATAGAGCTCGGTCGCGTGAGACTATTTTCTATAACGGCATTATTAACGAGCCACTTATAAAGTAGAAGATCACCGTCGGGATTCTGCACGGGAGCGAAGTATGGCACTGCCGAGAGTGTTGCTTCAACTTCAGGAATGGAAGTTTCGCTCGCAAGCCCTGCTTGCGCCGCGCGTGTCGCAGCAGGCAGGGCGCGATGGTAGAGGATGCCGAATACGGGGTGATTCTCGTAGAGAACAAGCATGGGTTCGATGGAGGAGATACGGACGGATGCAAATCCCCTCAACTCTCCATCTGTCGTGCGTGTCTCTACCGAGAACGTGTCAGATCCGAAAAGAACCGGACCTTCTAAGAGAGCGATATTTTTTCCCCGCCCGCTCGCGGATTGAATTATGCGATTATTCTTTCGCCACGTATAAATGAGGTCATCGGTGGATACCAGGGATGCGCTACCGGGACGTTGAAAGCGCGGAATTGTGTAAAGGCGAACGCCACCTCCTGCCGTGGGCAGTGCGCGGCCCCGGTAGAACGGCGGCACGTATGAATCCCCTTCCCACAGAAGATCCACTTCCGTCGGCCGTAGTGCACCCGCCACGAAAGTGCCAGTGTTTTGTCCACCGATTTCAGCACGTATGCGCGTTTCCGAACCCAGAGGTCCTGCTGTTACGGTTAGTTCCGATACACCTGTTCCCGAAGCGGCTATTACGTCGTTCACATACCAGGTAATTTCACTTGCGGAGAGGTCGAGCAAAACACTGCGCACCGACAGACGGACACTTTCTCCTGGCGAAGGATATTCGGGAGCGGTATTAAGCGTTAAGTCTGCGCTGAACCCGGGTAGAGTGAACTGCGCGTACGCGGGAGTGCTGTGTACGAAGATAGCGACGAATAAGAGCGGGAAAAGTATCGGAGAAAAGGTCTGAATAACATATTTCATAATTCTCGTACTTAGTCTCCGGGCGTCTCAGTATTTGCCGATCTGGGTATTGACGGACGAGAAACCCTTTGCACCAACTGTGGCATTGTGGGATTTTTCCCAGGGGAAGGCATTGGTGTCTGCGCCATATTAATTGTCTGTTCACGTACAAGACGCGCGAGAGGAGTGTCTTCTTGAATAGAGGTTTCTTGCGTAGAGTGGGTGGGCGACGTTACTGCAGGTGAATCTTGTGTTGGAGCCGGCTTCCCAGGAGTTCTTTGTGCCGCTGCTATCTCGTTGGCGTTCTCAAGTTCCCGTTTCGCCTTCTTTATAGAAAGTATTTGCGACGGATCCGAAGTGATTATCTGATCCTCGGTATATGAAGCGATGACCTTGACGGCTACATGCTTCAATCCGGCAAAGAAAATACCCTCTCCGACGTCAGATTCTAGCAAAAGATATTTTTCCTCATCGGAGAGCTTGAAAGTTTCTTGCACCAGATTTATCGATGTCGGAGATTGCCGCAGAAGTATCTGAATGGACGAGTTCGTTATCATTGGAATACCATACGGAGAGTTCAGGAAGTCGGACACATCCTGCGTTATGGTTGAGATGCCGAGATAGTATTTTCGTCCGCGCTTTGCGATTCCGAAAAGGAACGAAGCGGTATCTTCAGAACGCATCATCCACCATGCTTCGTCTATGACGAGTAGTCGTTTACGGAGCTCTTTTCTGACCGTGTTCCAAATATGGTGCGTGATTATGTACATTGCAACCGGCTTCAAATCATCTTCCATGTCTCGTACGGAAAAGACAACGAGTTTTTTGTTCATGTCCACATTCGTTGGTCGGTTCATGAATCCCGACCATGTGCCTTTCGTGTATTTGGAAAGGCGGGATACCAAAGACTCCGAACCCTCCATGCCGGAGAGAACGAGTTCGAAGTCGGAGAGAAGCGGCGGCTCGACGGCGGCGAAATTTGCCTCCGGACTTATATCTTTCAGCGCGTATGTTTCCGTTATCGCCCTGTCTATGATGGCGTCTTCCTCCGGAGTCAGTCCTCCGAGCATGATGCGAAATAAACCGACTAGCGTGATGATGTTGTTTCGAAGCACGTCTGCTGGGTTTTCATCCTCTCGCGGCACGGACAGGTCGAACGGGTTGATGTGATGCTCGGACGAAAGCGATATGTTGAAATAACGCCCGCCGACAGTCTCGGCCAAGTATTCATACTCCCGCTCAGGGTCTATAACTATGACCTCCGTGTCGAACATGAGTGAGCGCAGTATTTCAAGCTTCATCATGTACGAGTTGTGGACGAAAAGACCCCCATGCCCCGCGAGGAACACCTCGTCGTCCACCTCAAGGTCATACACGTATTTGTCTTTTTTGTTCTCTATTTTCTCTATTGCGACGATGGGGTCCCAGAACAGCTCCGCCTCCGCCAGCCGTTTGAACATTGCCAGTATTTCCTCAACACGCGGGAGATTGCGAAGGGTGTTGTGGTACTCTCCGACAATGAATTGCGCTGCCGCGTGCAGCATCTCATACGATGAGTTGTTTCTCTCCCCGCGCAGAGAGAGCGAGAGGAATTTGTGAATGTCTTGCGCATACACGCCTGTGTGCGTTATGCCGTCGGCGACCATCCCTTTTAGTTCATCCGTTGTCGCGGGGGCGGGTATTCTGGCGGCGGCGAATATCTTCAGTGCATTGCGCGCGCGGGGCGGCATGCCTTGTTTTACGGTAAACCACGAACTACTCATTTCTTCGATAAGTTTTCGATTGAGCTCGCGGTCTTCATCGACCTTTTTTATTATTGCTTCCACAGTAGGCAAGTCTTGGAGTTTCTGCATGAAAGGATAGAGGTCCTTGAACCGCCGGACGCGCGCCTCCATTTTCTCGACAAGCAGGCCGAGCCGCTTTGGAGATAGGTCATGCCCTTGCTTCAATGCGGAAAAATCGGAAATATCAGAGAGTTGCGAATCAAACAACTCTGCCAGCTCTTTCGCGAGCGGCTGAAGCCCCGGCACGATATCGCAGTTCGTGTTGCCGTTTTTCGCCGCGATCCGCGCGAGCGCTTCTCTCTTGCGCGTCGTGATAAATCCGATGTGTTCTTGGAATCTGCGGATATTGTCTTGACCAGATATCCGTAATTGCCAGAATGTTCGTTTCCGACCCGTCTTTGCATATTTCTTTTGCCGCTTCTGTATTCGCGCGATGATGCCGAAGTAATAGAGAAGGTATGCAAGTCCGGAGATAAGCTCCTTGGATTTAGACAGGGCTGTAATTTCGTGATTCTCTACTCCTCCGTCGCCTTCAAAGTACGCGCGCAGGTACGCTGCAATCGCTTCTTGCGAGGCGCTGAAGATAGGAGCGGGAACGCGCTTGGCTCTCGACAGTCCATCAGCGCCAATCTTGTGCATGTGCTTACGGAGCGCCGTTCCGTAAATTGCGACCCAGCGGAGATTTCTCGTGAAGCTCATATTCAGCGCTTTGCACAACGACTCCATGCAGTCGAGAGATTCGGTATCTGTGTTGCTAATGACGATTGAACGCTTTGTGAACGCTCCTTCGGCCGTTATCCACCCGAGCAATTCTGCGAACTCGACGGTAATCTCATTGCTTGAGTGCGGAGCAAAGCTTACCGAGCGAGGCAGAGGAATATATTCGCCACTCCTAATATTTTCGCTCTTTGCCGCAATCACTCTGCCATCGCGCAGGATAAGCATATTGTGATCGGCGGTAGTTGTAATTTCACGTCCGCTCTTCGTCTTGAACGTGTAAAAGACATCGGGCGCGGCTTTACGGGCTGCGACTGTAACCTTGCTCCATCTACCCCTCATCTGCTTATCGAAGCTAAAGACCTCAATATCGGGATTAATTACCCCCTCAAGTTCATCGTCAATTTTCGTACACCCGTATTTCTTAATGATTTTCTCCACCAGACTGCCGATTTGTGTCTTTGTCACAACACCACATGACTTGATAAGCACCTGTTCTTGATGCCGAATACTTTTACCGGCTCCGCTCTTAGCGAACATCACCGAGTTGTAATTCTCGAGCGAAAATCGATCAAAGAGAATAAGGGACGAATTATGTCGGTTAATGCCGTAGAGGATGCCGCGATCCGATGTGAGGTCGAATGATATGAAGGGAAAAATGGACGAGAGTGGCGCCGAGTTAAGCTTTGTATGCACATCGAGTTCGTCCGTCGCCAAAGGCAATACGCTTCTAAAACCTCCCTCTTGCTGGAACAGCGCGGGACGAATGTAAACCAAGCGCGATTCGAGAATAGAGCGCACCTCGCTCTCCACTTTGTCCAATTCCTCGCGCGTGTTGCCATAGAGCGTAAGGTACAGACCCACTTCAAAAATACGCTCCTGTGCCTGCTGGAGAGAGTCGCGCAAACTTTCAAGATCTGAGTAAGCGGTATCGAGCATCGGGTCGCGCACCATGCCTTTTTCTTCACGTGTCGATATCTGACTTTGTACCTCCGCAACCTTTTTCTGGAACTTTCGGAGCATCTCGTTCGTATCCATAGGATGGATGTATATGGCTATATCAAGCACTTTATCCATGTTGATTATGGGAGCGAACCATCCCGTTGTAAGAAATCTCGGATATGAAATGACAAAAAACGTGCGCGCTATTTTCTCGCCGAGATCGAGTTCACGAGAATTGACGCGCAGTGCATGTGGCGCAATGACGTCCTGGAGATCCAGAACGCCCGCTCCATATATCTCTTCGGGAAGCACGGGCAAGATCCGCGCTTCGAGCGCTTTATTTTTTCCGGATGAAAGAAAGTCAAAGAGTGCCATAGTGGATAGTAAGTAGTAAGAAAATAAGTACAAAGTGCTAAATAAGTTTTTTGACCATTGCCGTGAACATTCGTACTAATTCTACCGCCTCGTTCATCAACAGTTTTCGTTCACTGCTTAACGAGAATGGGACATCAAGTAAATCGAGCCAATAATGCGTCTCTTTTGCTTCCTTTCTACAAATTTTGATACGCATCGCAAAATCCTTTCTACTCAACGCGCCCTGTGCCTCAATGTAATTCGCACCGATTGAACCTGACGAACGAATTACCTGACTACCGTCTGCATAAATCCCAGCGCTTTTCGGCAGTTTTTTGATGAAGATACGAACATTTCTGGCGAAATCTAAGGTTCGTTCCTCCAAGTCATTACGTTTCATCAATTCCTTCATGGTTTTGTACTTTGAACTTTCTACTTATTACTTACTTCCAATGACATGGGCTTTCTTTCCTCGCCTGGGTTGAACATTTTATATAGAAGCTCTATCGTTTCCTCAGTCCCTAGTTGCACGGTGCGCACACCGGTGCGGACAAGGCCCTGTTGAACAATAGCGACTCTTTGCTCAAGTTGAGTCACCTGTTCCTCGAATGTCCTATTCGTTTCTTCAGAACCTCTCTTTTTACGGTTCCACGGCATTAGCGAAGCAGGTCCGTTTTTTGTCATGGAGAGCGCAGTGGGCGCATAAGGAACGATTACGAAGAAATTCTTTGTCATTATATTCGCGGCCTCAGTGAAACTCTTTACGAATTCAATATACTCGCGTATCTGGATACGCATTAGGTCGTCCAGCTGATTTTTATAGGCGGTCTCGAGGGATGCAATGTAAGGACGTATGTCGAGCATGCGCGACTGGACGAATATCTGAGTGGAGAAATCGAGTGAGTTGAGGAAGTTTTGGAACTGTATGATGAAGGCGGTTTGCTCATCTTCGGATTTCAGCGCAAAGTTTAGAGATGAAGCAAGAAGTACGGCGCGTAAACCGCCATCCTTCAGGACAATGATGCCGTCGCGCACTTCGCGTACGGGAACGAAGTCCTGTGTGGATTTTTTGCTCGCTCGAATGTTTTGAAGCTTGGGAGGCATACTTGAGTAAGTACTAAGTGAAAAGTACTAAGTAGTAAGATAAATTCTGATTTTATACTTTGTACATATTTCTTAGTACTTATCTAACAAGGGCTTCTTTGGCGGTGTGCACCGGACTTATAATGCCGCCCACGTGTTCTTCATTTTGCGCGACTCCGCCCGCTATACGTTCTTTAATATCCAGGGACCAAGCAAGTTCGCGCAATTTGCTTTCTGAGAGTTTCGGAACATACACTTGTGTCGCAACATCTTCGGGCTTCGCGCTATGTTCCTCGACCTTTCTTGTTTTTTGCTCGTTATTCCACAGGTACAGTTTCGTTTTGATAAGGAAGAAGAAACCGTTTTCCAGAGCGAGAATAAAGGGCCGTCCATTTAATTTCATGAACGCTAACGCGGCGGCAAGTCCGCCCACACCCAATATCAAAGGCGCTGCGAGTAAGAGTGGAAGGACCCGCCACAAAAGGTAACATGCGCCCGCGCCTCCTGCGACATAAATAAACTGCTTAAACGTGAGAGGACCGAATATTTTGTCCTCTATCTCGATAAATTGCGGCACTTGAAATTGCATACGTAATAGGGCACTAGGCACAGGGCAAATGGCACTAGTGGATGCGCTTATGTAGCGCATAGAACATTTTGCCGATTGTCCCCAGCTGTGCCTCAAGTTTACTACACTCTTCGACGGGCAGATACGATAGTTTTCTAGAAATGGTGATGAGCGCATCTAGCTCAGCAAGAGATCCAAGCGCTATACGAAGGAAATACGAATACTCTTTTGTGGCGTGTCTACCGTATCCTTCCGCAATGTTGGCGGGGATAGACACCGAAGCCCTTTGCATTTGAGACACGAGACCGAATTTTTGATCTTCGGGATATGATTTCGTCAACCGATAAATTTCGGACACCATGTCGATTGATTTCTGCCAGACTACCAGGTCCTTGTGGGAACGGATTTCTCTTGTGCCTAATGCCATGTGCCTTGTGCCTATTGGGGGGGTTCTCGGTACGGATCATCCTCTACTGATTTACGTGCGACGCTCGGTTCGCCGGATTTGTATGCGCCGGAGGCGGGGCCACGTTCTGCTCTTGTGGTAGGAGGTGGCGGGGGAGGTGTTGCCGGTCGGATAGCTGGTGGCGGTGTCTGGGGCACTGCAGGCGCAGATCGTGAAACGGGAACCTCCTCTTCTAGCGCTTGTTGCCCGAAGCCCGGCGCCTCATGTTCCGTAAGAATATGTTCACGCGCGACCTCAATATCGCTCATCTCCTTCGCTTTGGCGTCCGGATGACCTAGTTCTCGTTCCATCTCCTGTCGAATTGGTTCAAACACTATCTTCGAAACGTCAGCCGCAAGCCGTTCCGCGGCCTCTTCTCGGATTCCAAGGTCGCTCCTTATATTCTCCGCAAGTTCCTCCATGGGTTGAAAGCCGACTAAAGTCAGCATCACGTTATTTTCAAGAAGTTGCCACTGATCGACATGCAATTGATGCGTGTCCGCCAGAATACGCAGACGTTTCTCAACATCGGCCGAAGTAACCGCATCTTGAATTACTTTAGGGAGCTGTTTGAAACGCTCCTGAATTTGCTCTTTTAAATCCTGCTCATTCTCGAGTTCGTTCATATTTGCTTTTTCTCGTTAGAAGGCGGCGTTACCGGAGAGGATTCTTCTTTCATAGATTCAAACACACTGCGCAAACGCGCTGTCCCCTGTCGTTTTTTATACAGATCTCTTGTTTCTTGCCCGACCCGCGTGTTCGCACCGGTAAACGCGCCCAGAGCTTTTTCCAAGACCGTACCTTCTCGCTTACCGATCTTCTCGGCTATGTTTTCAGCGGCGCCCTGCATTGCCACTGTCATTTTATTAATCTGCTCACTCGTCTCCTCTCTATACTTGATAAGTTCTTTATCAGCTACCGAGTGTGTTGCGCTCGCCTCTTTATGCGACGTCTCTATTTTCTTTCCATCTACATTGACCGTGAATTTCTTATCGGTTAACTTGGCGAGTTGTTCCTGTAGTTTCGATGCCTTTTCTGTCGCTTCTTTGATCTTTGCATCTTCTCCGCGCATACGAGCGGCCTGCGCCTCCTCCCCTACCGTATTAAGTTGAGATTGTATTTGAGTTTTCTCCCCATCCATAGCAGACCGGACTGCCTCAAAAGTCATCTTAGCGTTCTTTTCTGCCAACTGACGTGTCTTGTAACCATCTTCACGTTGCATGCGCACTCTCTCCTCCATTAGTTTGCGTTCTTCCGAAGAGGGGGCTAGCTTCGCCGCGCTCTTTTCAGCGACCGCGGCTCTCGCCTTTATATTATCCGAATAACTTTTGGCTCCTTGAGATGACGCTCCCGCGGCAAATCCCGTGATACCCATTCCGGCAGTTACCGTCTTTGCGGCTTGAGTATTCATCACATTGAGGCGGCTTCCTGCGACTGCTCCAGCGCGCTCAGCCCACTTAACTCTTGAATCGGCGCGCCTTTCAAATTTATTTGCGGTTTTTTCCATCCTCTTCGCCCCCCGGACATCCCCCTCTCTTCGCAACGTTGCCGCACTAACACGCGCTTCTGCGCTTTGGTCTCTTGCTTCTTTTGCCTTACCTGTCAGTCGCTTCTGGAGCCCGTATGTGGCCGGGCCTACCGCAAAACGTGAAAGTGTAGCTCCGGCAAGTCGCGCGCCGCGGGTAAACGGCGTCGCCATCACAGACGATGCCATGCTAAATCCGGCAATAGTACTAGAAAACTTACTTGCGAGTTTGATAGATAAGAAGAGCATGCCGAGAATTATTATGTAATTGAAAAGCGCCCCTATTCCTATTCCATCTCCCGGATTACCGACGAGACTTCCTATTGTTCCACCCGTTGTTTGGAATTGCTTTGCGATCTTAAGAGAAGCCCACAGCATGATCATTAGAAGAGGCGCAAATACCGCATTTTTTAAAAGCGTATCCCACCACATGCTCCAGCCCTGCTGTGAGAACTTCGGGATGAGCCAGCTGGCAAAGGCGACCGGCGAAATTATCATAAGAAAAATGAAAAGGAGGGCGCGGGCAAGGAGAAGAAATGCGCCATACAGCATGACAATTGCGGCAAGAAGAAACAGTACACCCGTGAGAAGGCCAAAAAGTATAGTCCCATACCAACTCCCCTTCTTACTCTCTTGCTGTTTTTCCAATGCGTTGAATAAATCCCCGACATTTGTAGCACCCATGGCTTTCAAGAATGAACCGGCAAACCCAGGTGCCGCGATATCTCCCTCTGTTGAAACACTGCCGCTCGCACTCGCAATTGTGATCGGTGCGGCTTTATAAAATTGATACGCAGTGAAATTCGACGCATCAATTATCATCTTCGTGAAAAGAAGACTGAAGTTTATAAGAACGGCAATAATTAAGACGCGTGCGATCATTCTGCGTTCGCCGTACTCCTTAATTCCCAGAATTAGAGAGATCGCAATAAAAGCGAACATGCCGATGATGACAATATTCGCGACGTCCCTAAATGCCTCCCAGGCAGTGTTTACACCTTCCTCTATGTTACTGAATATAGATTCTTTGAACTGAATGACGGTATGGTCTATAGAATAATTAAACAGGTGCCCTGAGATAATGAGAAATGCGGCGCCGATGCTTGCCGGTATGAAAGCGATAGTCGTAACCACTTTGTTCCAAGCATATTCAACACATGCGAACATATTCCACCATCCGCAGGAGTTTGGATCACCCGCAGGCAGAGAATCTGGCGTGTTGTATATACCCGCTTTAATTAGCTCAAGCATCACATCTTTTTCTTTTTGCGTACACTGTGCGGGGGTGTTTTTGCATGTATCGCTTAAATCCTTACGTGTACACGTAGTCACCCCGTTGGGAGACGTCTTTTCAAGACACTCTACTCCTGCGCCGACGTATTGAACAGACGGATATATATTCGAAGTTCCCACAGGAATCAGAACGATTGCGAGCGCAATCAATGTTCCAATCGAGAACATATACGCTGTTTTTAGTGAAGATCGCTCGTTCATGATGGAGGTATCAAGAGTCGTACCATTCACGTTCACATCGTTGTATGGAGGAGTGTTCATGCTTATATTCTCCAGCGCTCCGCCCACATCTGAATGACGGACGGATTGTTGACGTTGCACCAACCGACGTTCGGATCGGTGGAATCGGCCCACGCGATAACGGTGTCTTCCGTAAGTTGGGTCATCGCTCCGTCCACCTCACCTTTTCTTTGCTCCGCTTGCTGGGCATCGTATTGATTGTGGAGTTTATTTTGCGCAATAAGACTATCCAGCTGTTGGAGCGCAAGGCGCTGGGCTTCCAGCGA
>DPYD01000011.1 GCA_003545515.1 Candidatus Kaiserbacteria bacterium
TTTTTGCCGTACGCGCGCATGGCGGCGACTACTTTTTGGAACGCCCGGCCTTTTCGGGTGAGCTCGTAGTGAAAGCGGACGGGCTTTTTGAAATGCTTGCGCGCGACGAACCCGTCTTTTTCGAGCCGTCGCAGGATTTTTGCGAGCGTGCGCGGGCTCGTGCCACCAAGAGAATCCTCGAGATCACGAAACCTCCGCGGACGTATGAGAAGGTCGCGCATGACGAGGAGCGAGCAGGGATCGCCGAACATATCGACGACCCGGGCGACCGGGCATTTCGGACACAGTTTTCTCCTCTGGCTTCCGGTTCTTAACATTACACCATCCTAGCACGGCTCTGTATACTTTACAAAGTAAAGTGAATCGTATAAAATCTCGGTATATTGGAGTGATTTCTTACGAACTAATTGCGCACTTATCGTATGAACAATGCATCCACCCAGATAAACCTTAAAGTAATTTTCGGCTCGACGCGGCCGGAGCGATTCAGCGAGCGTCCGGGACGGTGGATGCATGATGAGGCAAAGAAGCGGAGCGATCTCGCGGTCGAGATACTCGATTTGCGGGATTACGAGATGCCGTTTTTTAACGAGCCCGTTTCGCCGAGCTACAAGGAGAAGCCCTACGAGCATGAGGCGGTCGTGCGGTGGACGGCAAAGATTGCGGAGGCAGATGCCTTTATCGTCATTGCGCCCGAATACAACCACGGGTATCCGAGCGTTCTCAAAAACGCCCTCGATTACGCGTATCAGGAGTGGAACAATAAACCCGTCGCGTTCGTCGCATACGGCTCCGCCCTCGGCGCGCGCTCCGTAGAGCAGTTGCGCGCTGTTGCCATCGAGCTTCAGATGGCGCCGATAAGGAACGCGATACACATGCCCTTTGACGTCGTGATGGCGGCCGCAAAAGGTACGCCCGACGCGGAGATCTTCGCTCCGTATGCGGAACGCGCAGGCGGTCTCCTCGATCAGCTCATCTGGTGGGCGCGGGCACTGAAAGAAGCGCGCAGCTCGTGATATACTTAAGTAATTGTTAGTGAGCCCAAGCGAATTACAAGTGCTTGACCCACCTAAATTTTTGCAACGCAAAAATTTGGGCGGGTATAAGATTTACTAAACTCATTACCATTCTTTAAGAAAATCTAATATGACACAACCGAACGTAATCATTTACTCGACCCCCACATGCCATTTCTGCCACGCGGCGAAGGAATTTTTTGCCGCCAACGGGATTACATTCACCGATCACAACGTGGCGACGGATCTAGAAAAGCGCAAAGAGATGATAGCAAAAAGCGGGCAGATGGGTGTTCCCGTCATCACAGTAGAAGACCCTTCAAATCCTTCAGGGCAAGCCGAGCTTATTGTCGGTTTTGATGAAGCAAAATTGAAAGAGCTGCTCGCAGTGTAGTTCTCCTTTTGGTACAGTGACATACTACAGTCCCTGTAGTTCAATGGATAGAACGGCGGTTTCCTAAACTGCTGATCCAGGTTCGACTCCTGGCAGGGACATGGTAAAATCGTACGTCATGGATCCCAATGTACAGAAATTCGAAGAAATATACCGCCTCGTGAAGGAGAATAACCGCATGCTCCACAAAATGCGCCGCAACGCATTTCTTGGCGGCATTATACGGCTTCTTATATGGGCTGCGGCGCTCGGAATTCCTATCTGGCTCTTCTTCGCATATCTATTTCCCGTTCTGGAAAGCACAATGAAGACATTCGAACAAATACAGGGTGTGGGTGTCTCCGCACAGGGTCAATTTGAAGGTCTTTCGGATACCCTGCGCGATTTCAAGTCGGGACTACCGTTTACACAAGAGGGACAGTAACGGTTTATACGCAAGTTAGCATTGTTTTTTTGGACTGGTGAGGTGTAAAAGAACAAAATCTTGTGCTACTCTAATTCTATTGTTTGCTTGGGTAGCTCAGTTGGTAGAGCGCTTCGCTGAAGCCGAAGAGGTCCCCGGTTCGATCCCGGGTCCAAGCACAAAACTCAGAACCCCAATGTGTGTGTAAGCGCACGGCTGTCTTCCGTAAGCCATTTTGATGTATCTAGCTTAACCTCACGCGTTTTTCCGAGCTCACGATATTTGACGTATCCGTTCTTACATGCGTAGTCAAATACTTTTTTCGTAATCTCAACATCTTTGAGGCAATATTTGCGGACTTTTTCTATTTCTCCCGCTTTCCACCAACGCAAAGATTGAATGCCATCCGCGCTTTTCTTTTCACCCAACGTTCCCCTGGCGATCGCATCGAGTTTAATGCGGCGGCCAAGAGTTTCATACACTTCCTTCATTATGTCCAAGCTTTTAATACGCGAGAGTTCACCGGGGTAGTATTTATTGAGAAGGGGAATATCGAAGTGGTCGGAATTATATCCAACAAGTATGTCAGCTTGCTCAAGGATTTTCCACAATTGCGGAAGTTCATGCTCCAAGAAGCTCTGGTATGTATCCGTTTCCGAATCATGAATGCCGACCAAGGCAATGGTGAGATCCGCCGGATTACTCGACCCTATGTCGCTCATCCAGTTGGCAGTCTCAATATCAAATACAATTGTTCTCATAACGATTGTACGAATCGTTATCCCAATGACGAAAATAGATGCTCCGCGATCCTATCCGCAGGAAGCGTTATTTCTGCGCCGGTCGAGATATTTTTTACGGTATAGCGTCCGGATTCTCGCTCTTTTGTTCCTATGGCGATAATAAAGGGCACCTTCATTTTGTCAGCTTGACGTATTTGATCGCCTACTCGCTTGCCGGAGAAATTGACGGATACGGTAACGTCCTCTCTTCGGAGTTCCTGCGCAAGACGCATGGCGTGTGTTGAAGCATCTGCCTCAACGATGAGGAGCATAAGCTCGGTGGAAGGAGCGTATTTTGGAAGAAGGTTGTGAGTTTCAAGAAAATCGCGAGCCGTAACATCTCCCATTGCGAAGCCGACTGCGGGTATAGAGTCGACGCCGAAAAGCGAGAGCAGATTATCATAACGTCCACCGCCGAACATCGCGCGACGGTTTGCCGGGTCGGTATCGAACACTTCGAAAACCATACCGGTATAGTAGTCGAAGCCGCGTGTTATCTTCGTATCCACGACCATATTGCCGACGCCCAAGAGCTCAAGTTGTCCACGCAATTCTTCCAGATAGGCGGTTGACGTCGTTCGCGCAAGTTCCTTAACGAGTTTTGTCGCTTGCGCGCTACTGCCGAGCTTCTCTGAAAGTTGTTTCTCAAAGTCTTTAATTTTGTCGCGTCGGTCGAGGAGGCGCGTAATATCGGGATACATTGCTTTCTCGATGCCGACAACACCATACATAGCGTCAAGAATGCGGCGGTCGGAAACATGTATTTCGAAATTGCGCTCATCGGCACCGAGAGAACGCATAACACCATGCGCTATCGCGATTATTTCTGCATCTGCCGCGGCTCCCTCGGCACCCACTATATCGGCGTTTAATTGCCAGTGCTCACGCAATCTTCCGCGTTGCGGGCGTTCGTATCGAAAGCAGTTCGCAATAGTATACCAGCGAGCAGGAAAAGGGATCTCACGATAACGTGCCGCTATCATTCGCGCAAAAGACGGGGTCACTTCCGGACGCAACGTTACCTCGCGCTCGCCGCGATCGGTGAAGGTGTAGGTTTGTTCGTTAACTATTTCTTCGGATGTTTTCCCTCTGTAGAGTTCTGCCGATTCGAGAATTGACGAGCTATACTCCTCATAGCCAAAAAGCTCGCATATTTGCTCCATGTGCTCGAAAATGTAGCGTTGAATAAATTGATCTTCGGGGTAGAAGTCTCGCACACCCCTGTAACTCTTAGTCGATAGCTTATTGTCCTGTTTTGCCATTTTGCGATTCTAGCATCCCTTTATATGTTGCGGAAGTTTTTTAGGCATGTCATCTCGCATTTCTTGGGGTATACTCGCGAAGCCATATGAGAAATCGTGTTATTAATGGTCGTTTTATTGTGCGTCAGTCGCGGCCGAGTATGGGGCGAGGACTGTTTGCGGCAATACCCATTCGAAAGGGCGATTTTCTTCTGGAATATACCGGCAGACGCATCCCAACTTCGTACGCAGACACGTTGAAGACCCGATATCTTTTTGAGTTGGATGAAGAGTGGACGATAGATGGCTCAAGGCGTACAAACATTGCGCGCTATGTAAATCATTCGTGCGCACCAAATTGCGAGGTTCAATTGCGTGATGGGAAGATACTCATCTTTGCGACGCGTAACATTCGACAAGGAGAAGAATTTACTTTTGATTATGGTGATGAGTATTTTGAGGAGTTCATTCGTCCCTCAGGTTGTAAATGCTCGTTTTGTAGTAGGAGTCGTGATATAGTTCCCGCATAAAAGTTCAGGGTATAAACAAAGTATGAACAAGGGAATGCAGATTTTTTGGATCGGAATTCTGTTTCTGATTGTCGCTGGAGTGGGTGTTTCATTTTTTGCAAAGCCGGTCTCAGGACAGCTTGATGATTTTGCGCAGTGTCTCACTGATAAAGAAGCGGTGTTTTATGGTGCATTTTGGTGCCCGCATTGCCAGGCACAAAAGCGGATGTTCGGCAACTCGGTGAAACTTTTGCCGTATGTAGAGTGTTCGACGCCGGATGGGCAGAGTCAACTCCAAATTTGCGTAGACAAGAAAATTCAACAATATCCCACGTGGGAATTTGCCGACGAGAGCCGTCTGACTGGTGAGGTGCCGTTACTACAGTTGGCGGAAAAGACAGGATGCGTATTGCCGCAAGAGTAATACCCAGTCGCCAGCTAATAGAGTACCGATATGTTTCCGACTGAAGCATTAAATCTTTGGCTGGCAGTCGTGACCGTTGCTCTCCAGGGAGCTACCGTCGGACTTTTTGTTTTATATTTCCTACGTACGCGG
Organism: Candidatus Kaiserbacteria bacterium; assembly: GCA_003545515.1. Lineage (GTDB taxonomy): Bacteria > Patescibacteriota > Minisyncoccia > Phycocordibacterales > UBA2100 > UBA10103. The sequence continues at coordinate 4,902 of DPYD01000011.1, forward strand.
CCAGTACTTTCCGGAATTGTTGGTATTCTAAGAACGTGGGGATTTCGTGTCGCGCTAACCGTTTCTATCGCGGCTTCTGCACTGACACTCTTCTATTCGGAGGTTATCGGTTTCCCACCGTGTCCCTTGTGTTGGTGGCAGAGAGTGTTTCTTTACCCACAGGTAGTTATTTTTGCGCTAGCACTATTTAGAGGCCAGAAATCAATTGCCGAGTATTCCATAATTCTTTCTCTCATTGGCTTTGGTATCGCTATTTATCATCACGCCCTCCAAACACTTCCCGCGGGTTCCTTGCCATGCCCGGCTGAAGGGGTAGTAAGTTGTGCACAGCGTTTCGTTTTTGAGTTCGGCTACATCACGCTCCCTCTCATGGCCGCGACTGTTTTTGCGTTTCTTATTGCACTGATGCTTTTCGTCCGCGAACAGGATAGATGATATGTTCTTAGAGCAGGATAGATGATATGTTCTTAGAACAGTATAGATAATATGTTCTTAATCCGCGAATGGGATACGTTATATACATAGTTATATAGTTACATAAAAAAACCCCGCTTGTTTATAAATCCCGGTCGGGACAAATAAACAAGTGAGAAATCAAACAGAGAGATGGTAGAGAGAAGAGATAGAGAAGAGAATATAGAAACTGTACGCATTACTATCGAGTTGCAAGGCCGAAGTGTTGTCTAAGCGGCTTATCATACTCGATTACGTCAGCAATAATGTAGAGAATGTTGCGGCCGATACGGAGGTCCGTCTTGATAAGTGTAATTATTTCTTCACAGTCATATGGGTGTACCCAGACACTTTTTTGTAATTGGAGGAACCCCAGTTGTTGCAGTAGGCGTCTTACCTTAGTGCGCACTCCACTTTGATTTTCACGTATATCGAAAATGACGATTCTCCATCTATCGTCCCAAACTCTGGGTCTTTCTATCCGGAGTGCGCCAATCTTCAAGTGTTGCATACGTTCCCGACCGCGTCGGGTGAGTCGCGGATAGCTCTTCCCACCTATTTTCTGGAATTCTATGAATCCTTTTCGTTTCAATCGAGAGATTGTTTCGCGAACACGTTGTTCCGGTTTAGAAGTTGTCTCCTGCGTCGCCCTGCGCATGACGAGTGCGGCGCTCCGCCTCACTAGAACGATGGTCAACATGTCTCCTATTGTTGCCAGTGTTTCGAGGACGGAATGTTCGACCGATCCACGACGCGCGCGGCGCCCCTTTTTTCTCTCGAGTTGTCCCATACTAATCATAGTACCACTTGTTTATTTGTCCCGACCGGGATTTATAAACAAGGGGGGTTGTGTGCTGGGTATACAGAGACTTGTTAGATATTAATAAAACAGTGTTAGATATTAATAAAACAGTGTTAGATATTAATAAAACAGCGCACGTGAATGTTAGTAAAGTGGAACCGGTAAATATTAATAAAACAGGCCACCCGTCCTGTCCTCGAAGCTTGCCTGTGCGATGCACCTGCAGGCAGAGCCTCGGGGAAATCTCCCGCTTTCCAATAAAAACGATAGAATGCTACGTATTTTTCATTAAGCGTACTATGTCTTCCACCGTCCCTCCGACCTTCTTGCCGGGGTTGAAGATATTAAGAGGGTCGAAGATGTTCTTAATCTCGGCGAAGATATCGATCATGCGCGGTGAAAACATGAGACGAAGGTACGGCGTGCGGATTATACCGTCATTGTGTTCTCCTGTAATAGAACCATTGTACTTCGTAACGAGTTCGTACACTTTTGGCGTGAGCTCTAGGATGATCTTGTGATGCTCTGTTCGTTTCAGATCCACAAGGGGAATAATGTGAAAATTACCGTCGCCTATGTGTCCCGCAATTGTGTACGAGATATCGTACTGAGAGAGAAGCGAATTCAATTCGGGCAGAAAGCGCGGATAGTCGTCCGGATGCACCACGATATCATCAATGAAAGGCGCCGCGGCGAGATCATGAATATGTTTTCGAAGTAAAGAAAAACTTTCTCGCCGTATTTTCCAGTATTTTTCTTCCATCATTCCGAACGCCAGTCGAGATTTGACCGGAAGGTCTTTGACAGCGAGTCGCGCTTCGCGCGCTTTGTCACGCGCGGTAAAATC
>DPYD01000084.1 GCA_003545515.1 Candidatus Kaiserbacteria bacterium
AGACACTTTGCTATACTTCCCCCATGCAATCGAAGGCCGCTATTGAGGCGCGTATCAAGGAGGTAGAAACTGCGATGGGAGCGGCAGACTTTTGGAATGACAAGGATAAAGCGCACGCGACGGTGAAAGAATATCAGGACCTCAATNNGACGATGCGGAAGATTTTTCGCGCATTCTTTTTGAGATGTACGGAAAATACGCCATTTCACGTGGTTGGAAAACGGCGCTTTTATCGTCCAATCAAAATCCAATGGGAGGGTATCGTAGTGTTGCTTTCGAAATATCCGGAGCAGGCGTATATGGAGCACTAAAGCATGAAGCGGGAGTGCATCGGCTTGTACGAATGTCGCCCTTTAATGCCGCAGGCAAGCGGCAGACCAGCTTTTCACTCGTCGAAGTTCTTCCTAAGTTACCAGATATCGGTGAAGCGCATATTCCCGAAAGTGAGCTCGATATCTCTTTCGCGCGTTCAGGTGGAGCCGGAGGTCAGAACGTGAACAAGCGTGATACTGCAGTGCGCATCGTCCATAAGCCGACGGGTCTTAGTGTTCACGTTACATCAGAGCGCAGTCAAATGCAGAATAGAGAGAAGGGATTAGCAATGCTTCGAGGAAAGCTGTGGGAAATGCGCGAAAGAGCGCGTGAGGCGGAAGAGAGAGGTCTTTCCACCGGTATTTCTACGAAAATAGAGTGGGGGAGTCAGATACGTTCATACGTTCTTCATCCGTACCAACGGGTGGTGGACCATCGAACCCTCCATGAACGCCATGATGTGGAGAAAGTCTTGGACGGCGACATAGAGTCATTTATCGACGCAAAGAAGAATTTGGACACTCAAGCTGGTACGGTATAATGCGCCCATGAACTTTCGGCCTTATGTTCACCTAATGCCTAATGCCTTGTGCCTTGTGCCTATGCCAGCATGATTTTTTACGACAAAGTTACAAAGGTGTACGGCGAAGACGGATATCCCGCCGTTGAAGACGTTACACTTACCATCGAGCCCGGCGAATTCGTCTCCATAGTTGGGCACTCCGGCGCCGGAAAATCCACGCTTCTTAAGATGCTTTTTGCAGAGATCCGACCTTCAGAAGGGGTGGTTTATTTCCGTTCTCGCGAGATAAATGGGTTATCGGGAGCGGAATTGCGGCAACTGCGGCGCAATATCGGTACAATTTTTCAAGATTTTCGCTTATTGCCTACAAAAACTGTCTACGAGAACATCGCGTTTGCGCTTGAGGTGGCGGGAAAGAGCGATGATGACATTGCAGCCGATGTGCCTCATGTGCTCGAGCTTGTGGGGCTTCCCGACAAAATGTGGAGTTTCCCGTGGCAACTCTCCGGCGGCGAACAGCAAAGGGTCGCTATCGCGCGCGCCATCGTAAATCAGCCCGATGTGTTAATAGCGGACGAGCCGACAGGAAATCTGGACCCGATAAATACGCATGACGTCGTTGAGATCCTGAAAAAGATAAACGATCTTGGCACGACCGTTCTCCTTGCGACGCACAACAAGAGTGTCGTCGATTCCGCCGGGCGTCGCGTTGTGACAATGGATCAAGGTCGCGTCGTGCGAGATGATAAAATGGGCAGATACATTCTATGAGTAACTGGGTCAGCGCAAAACGCATCGCACGGTACGGTCTTATAGGATTTATCAGGAATGGCTTTGTCTCGCTTGCCGCAGTTCTCATAATGACCATAACGCTTTTTGTGCTCGCGAGCGTTGTTATCTTTGGTGCGGCTCTGCAATCAACACTCAAACAGCTCACCGAGAACGTAGATGTGACAGTGTACTTTCTTACGGATGCTTCTGAGAAGGATGTCATGGATATAAAAACTTCACTCGAGGCCTTACCGGAAGTTGCTTTAGTCACCTATACCACGAGCGAAGAGGCCTTTACAGCGTTTCGTGAGCGGCATAAGAACGATCAGTTGACCATCCAAGCTCTGGATGAGCTAGAGGATAATCCGTTGGGTGCTTCACTTGGCGTGCGCGCGAAGCAAACGTCTCAGTATGAAAGCATAGCGGCTTTTTTGGAGAGCATGCAGGCACTCGGGGATGGTGCGGGAGTTGCGATAGATAAAGTAAATTTCTCTCAGAATAAGGCAGCCATTGATCGACTGACAACCATTATCCAAACCTCGGAACGGGTCGGTTATGTTGTCGCACTCATTCTCGCGGTTTGCTCCCTCCTCATTGCATTCAATACGATACGTCTTGCCATCTACACGGCGCGCGATGAGATAGGCATAATGAATTTAGTAGGGGCGGGACATTGGTATGTGAGAGGTCCTTTCATGGTGGCGGGTATTCTCTACGGAGTGGTGAGTGGTCTTCTCGTACTTCTACTCCTATACCCAATTATGTTGTGGCTTGGACCAGGGTCTGAACGATTTTTGGGCACATTTAATGTTTTTACATATTACACCGGCTCATTTTTCTTCCTTTTCCTCATCATAATGGGTTCTGGCATCACTTTGGGCGCTCTTTCCAGCTACTTGGCCGTACGTCGTTATCTTCGCGCCTAGATGCTTTTTGTGCGGCATACAATTCGTTTTCCACTTGCCGGGTGAAGCAAAACCATTCTTTCCCATGCTACTGTTAATGGATTAATCCGATACGGTAAAAATCAATCATGAGGCGTGCCCCTACACCAATTTTTGCATCATTGCTACAGTATTCCCGCGGTTTACATTTGCGGCTCCTCGTTTCTCGTCACATACTGATTTCGATGACTAACGTTGTATGAGCAATATAAAAACAATGCCAAAGCAAGTGTCGGGACGTGCGCGCAAGGGACATCATAAATATATTTTCGTTGTCGGCGGCGTCATGTCCGGCGTCGGAAAAGGAATTGCCACCGCCTCGATCGGGAAATTGTTGACTGCGCGCGGTCTTTCGGTAAATCTCGTCAAGGTGGACCCGTATCTTAATGTGGACGCAGGCACCATGAATCCCATAGAACATGGTGAGGTATTCGTGTTGGACAGCGGACTTGAGACGGATCAAGACATGGGAAATTACGAGCGTTTCCTGGATCGTGATCTTGGCCCCGACGACTATATGACGAGCGGCATGGTGTATAGCTCCGTCATCGAACGCGAGCGCAATCTTGGATATGATGGAAAGTGCGTGGAGGCAATACCACACGTGCGCGATGAGATAACCAATCGTCTGAAGCGCGCCGCAGAAGCGAGTAAATCAGATGTTTCGGTTATCGAGATAGGCGGTACAATCGGTGATTTCCAAAACGCATTGTTCATCGAAGCCGCGCGTGTCATGCATTTGCTGAATCCTGCCGATGTTCTTTTTGTGATGGTCTCGTTTCTCCCTGTTCCCGGCACGTTGGGCGAAATGAAAACGAAACCGACACAGAATGCCGTGCGCATGCTCAATTCTTACGGCGTCCAACCGGATATTATCATCGCGCGGTCCACACATAGACTGGATAGAAAACGGAAAGAAAAATTGGCAATTTGGTGCAATGTGCCGCCGGAGCGCATCATCTCCGCTCCGGACGTGGAATCAATCTACGATGTACCTATCAATTTCGAACGTGACAAGTTTTCTGACATTCTCCTTGAAGCGCTTGGTAAGAAGAGCGCACCGCCTGCTGAGCTTTCGGAGTGGAAAAAATTTGCCGAACATGCGCATAACGGGAACGGCACTGTGAGAATAGGCATCGTTGGCAAGTATTTCGATACCGGTGACTTCGTACTTTCTGATGCGTACATCTCTGTCATTGAGGCGATAAAATTCTCTGCTTATGATGCTGAGTATAAACCCGAGATAGAATGGATAAACTCAAAAGACATACAAGACGGAACATTACCCGTGGAATCGCTAAGGAAATATGACGGCATCATTGTTCCCGGGGGTTTTGGAGAAACTGGTATCGAGGGGAAGATACAAACGGCGCAATTCGCACGCGAGAATAAAATCCCGTACTTCGGGCTTTGTTATGGTCTCCAGATGATGGTTATCGAGTATGCGCGCAATGTCGCAGGATTGAAGAACGCGAATACGACGGAAATAGAACCCGGAACGCCGCATCCCGTGATAGACATCCTTCCGGATCAGCGTGAGAAACTTGCGCGAAAAGATTACGGCGGCTCAATGCGTTTGGGTGCCTACCCGTGTGTTTTGAAGGAGGGGACGAATGCCTATGAAGCGTACCTGCCCGTGCTCAAGAAGGCGGATGGGAAAAAAGAAATATCAGAACGCCACCGTCATCGTTATGAAATAAATCCAGAATACGTCGAGCGGCTTGAGAAAGCGGGACTCGTGTTCTCAGGACGTTGGCAGGGCGGAAAACTCATGGAAATCGCAGAATTGCCGAAGACCGAACACCCATTCATGCTCGGTACACAGTTTCATCCGGAATTGCGAGCCCGTCCGCTTTCGCCACACCCGCTCTTTTCTGCGTTTATTAAGGCGGCGATCCAACGAACGCAGAACACACGCGTGATACAGTAATCGTATGACACGGTTGGCTATCAATGGCTTTGGAAGGATTGGACGAAGTTTCTTTCGCGCTTCTTTTGGAAGACAAGAAATGGAAGTGGTGGCGGTGAATGATCTCACCAGTCCGGAGAATCTAGCGTATCTTTTGAAATACGACACGGTATACGGCCGCGCTCCATTTTCCGTAAAGACTGAAAACGGTGCACTCATCATTGGTGGCAAAACCATTCCCGTTATCGCCGAGCGTGAACCCGCAAAACTTCCATGGAAGGACATGAGCGTGGATATTGTTATTGAATCGACTGGACTTTTCACAGACGCTGGAAAAGCAAAAGCGCACATAGACGCGGGCGCTAAGCACGTCGTTATCACAGCTCCCGCAAAAGGCGAGGGCGCAGAGACCATACTCATCGGTGCGAATGAAGAAAAATTTGGGACTTGTAACATTACTTCGAACGCATCTTGCACTACGAACGCCTGCTCGCCTTTAATAGGCATTTTGAATGAGACGCTTGGTGTTGAGCGCGCTATTCTGAATACGACTCACGCATATACCACCTCGCAAGGAATTGTCGACGGTCCTGCACCGGATGATTTTCGTCGCGGTAGAGCTGGTGCGGCAAATCTCGGTCCGTCGTCCACGGGTGCCGCAAAAGCGACGACGGTCGTATACCCGAGTTTAAAGGGAAAATTTGACGGTATTGCGGTGCGTGTTCCTGTACCATCCGGTTCCATAGTGGACATTACATTTGTTCCGAAGCGTGCGACGAGCGTTGAAGAAGTGAACGATATATTAAAAGAAGCGGCGAAAAGCGACCGTTGGAAGCGCGTATTTGCTGTAACGGAAGAACCGCTTGTATCGTCGGATATTTTAGGACAGCCGTATGGAGCCATCGCGGATCTACCGATGACGCGTGTTGTGGACGGAACCCTCGTCAAGGTTCTCGCATGGTACGACAATGAAATGGGATATGCGTATGCGCTGGTTGAACATGTGATCGGAGTAAGTAAACACCTATAATCATGAATCCAGTTAGAGGCCTCGGTCGCATGAATCAAGATACTGCAACCACCGTGGCGAACCCCGTTAGAGACTGCGGAAGATACGATTCCAATATGTTAAGAAGTCACAAGTGTAGTTATGATACAGATTAAACAACAAGTATTGGTACGGGAAGCTATGCTTCCTGTCTCTAACGGGGCGAACCAAACGAGTAGCGCAGTTTCTGATAGAACAGCGAAAACGCGATCCGCCTCCAACGGGATGAAAGTATATTTTGCGGCGGACCATGGCGGGTTTCCTTTGAAAGAGATCTTAAGACCCTTTGTTCACTTGCTCGGATATGAAGTAGAAGATATGGGCGCTTTTACACTTGACATGAACGATGATTACCCAGTTTTTGTGCAAGCAGTGGCGCGCAAAGTCGCTGAAGATCCCACGCATAGACGTGGGATTGTAATGGGGGGATCAGGACAAGGAGAAGCGTTTGCGGCCAACCGTATAAAGGGAGTGCGCGCAGTTGTCTATTACGGGGAACCCGCGCGCAAACAAACGGATGCAGACGGGAGAGAGCTCGATATGATTACCTCTACTCGCGAACATAATGACTCGAATATTCTATCTCTTGCGGGGCGTTTCTTGACAGAAGAAGAAGCGAAACAGGCCGTACAAAAATGGCTTAAAGTGCCGCATAACGGCGCTGAACGGCACACGAGGCGTCATAAGATGCTGGATGGCGCATGATAGAGATTATCCCCACCGTGGTCCCGAACTCTCTTTCTGAGATTAACGAAGTGAGCGAACGATACTCCTCGTTCGCTTCTTTTTTTCATATAGATGTCGCTGATGGAAGATTTGCACCGAATACAACGTGGCTTCCATCGGAGGGAGACAGGTTGCCGAAGGGTTATTCATATGAGGTTCACCTCATGGTCTCGGACCCTCGCGCCATCGGTCTTTCTTTCGTCAAGGCGGGTGCCCATACGCTTATCGGGCACATTGAAGCATTCAGTAATACCAAGGAAGCGGAGCGAACTTTTGAGGAATGGAAAAAAGCGGGCGTGTGCAAAATCGGCGTTGGAGTGCTACTTCAGACTCCCTTAGAAGAAGTCGAACCATATCTTCCGTTTGTTGATTTTGTGCTTTTCATGACCATCGCACGCATTGGCGTACAGGGAATTCCTTTTGACGAGAGAGGAGTGGCGCGTATAGCCGAATTTAGAAGCATTCATCCAGAAGTTGCGCTTGCAGTAGATGGCGGTGTGTCGAAAGACAACATCGCTAAGCTTGCGCGCGCGGGTGCCGCGCGCTTCGGCGTTGGGAGCGCGATATCGAAAAGTACGTATCCCTCCGACGCTTATGCGTGTCTTCGGGAGTTGGCAGAAGGAGCATAGCCGGCTTCACGTTCTCGCTTGTGGATAAGTTTACTTGCCTCTTTTCTGGCGGACATTACCATTGGGGACATATGGACGACATTAGATTTAGCTCGGATCAGAATGATGAGTTTGGGCGGCCGGCAGGGCGCCGAGGGTTCAATTTGGGCGGTATGTTAATTAGGTGGGGTATCGCTAAGGATCGAAGACAGGCCGAATATGTAATGCTGGGAATTGTTGCATTAGTTTTCGTCGCTATCTTTTTCTTACTGTGGGGATCCGGGTCGCCAGAGATACCGCCCCCACCATCACCGGATGGTATCGTGAGTCAACTTTCCCCAACATCACATGAGGCATAGTAAAGCGTCCAGCTCCGGAACAAGAGGTTTCACTCTTATCGAGCTTCTGGTCGTTGTGGCCATTATCGGCCTTCTCTCAAGCGTTGTTCTTGCGTCTCTGAACGGCGCTCGGGTTAAGGGTCGCGATGCGCGGAGACTAGCCGACGTTAAACAAATACAACTTGCGTTGGAGCTATACTATGACGACAGTGATAACAAATATCCGGCCTCGGTCTCGGGTAACTGGCTTGCGAATGTTGTTGGTCTCACACCCACATACATCTCCACGATGCCTCATGACCCTAACATATCATCGCCTGGTACAGGGAACGATTATCGCTATTGGAGTAGCGGTGCGGCGAATCAGAGGAAAGGGTACAGTGTGTTAATTCGCCTTGAGCGCGCGACAGACTGGTGTCGCGTAACGGTTGGAGAGATAATCCCGTCGGGGTGGACAGACAACCCGGACTGTTCCGAGGTTTGAGTTGTACCACATCGATTCTCTGCATAATGTGGACGCGCATGCGTTACAATGGGGAGGATGGAAGCGCTCACGGATTCAGAGATTAAAGCAATTGAGCGGCTGGCTCTGAATATTCGCCGGACTATCATAGAAATGCTCGTCGCCGCAGGAAGCGGACATACCGCCGGCCCCTTGGGCATGGCGGATGTGTTTGCGGCTCTCTATTTCCGCGTCTTACGGCATGATCCGAAGAATCCGGATTGGAAAGAACGCGATCGCCTTATACTTTCCAATGGCCACATCGTTCCCGTGCGTTATGCCGCGATGGCGCATGCAGGATATTTCCCTGTGGAAGAATGCCTAACTTTACGAAAATTCGGCTCGCGTCTGCAGGGACATCCAGAGCGAGAGCGTCTTCCTGGCCTTGAAACGACATCGGGCCCTTTGGGAAGCGGACTTTCGCAAGCTACGGGCATCGCGTATGCGGCACGTATGGATGAAAAGAAATTTCGCGTTTTTTGCGCGATGTCTGATGGTGAACACGATTGTGGCAATACTTGGGAAGCGGTCATGTTCGCAGGCGCAAATCGTCTTTATAATCTGACAGCCATTATTGACCGCAATAATATCCAGATAGACGGCTATACCGAATCTATCATGCCGCTTGAACCCTTGCGTGCAAAGTATGAAGCATTCGGTTGGCATGTATTGGAAGTAGACGGACATAACGTCGCGCACGTCATCGCCGCATGCGAAGAAGCCGCGGCCGTTTATGAGAAGCCGAGCGTTATCATTGCTCACACTATTCCTGGCAAGGGCGTGAGGGAGATAGAGCGCGATTATCGCTGGCACGGAAAACCGCCGAATAAGGAAGAGGCGGCGGTGTTCCTGAACGAACTCCGGACGTTGCAGGGGAAAATTACGAGCGAACATCAGTAACCACTTTCAGTGGAATCTCTAATCTCTAAACCCTAATTTCTAAACAATTCCAAAACTCTAATCTCAAAAGAACCGCAGGTATGTTACATTTTACATCGCATGTTTTGGATTTTGACATTTGAGATTATGTAGAGATTAGATATTAGAATGTAGAGATTACTATAGATATGCAGGCAGTTCAAATACACAATGGATACTTTCTGGTCCTTGCGCACGGCGAGGAGCTTATAGAAACCGTCACAAAATTTTGTGAAGAGACCGAGATGCACTGGGGTCAATTTCAAGCTATAGGTGCCGTAGAGGATGTGGATATAGGATACTACGATTTGGAGAACAAGCGTTATATGTTTCAACGAGAAGATGGGCCGTTTGAGGTTGCGAGTATGGATGGCAATATTTCAGAATACAGTGAACGCCCGCTTGTTCACGCGCACGCGGTTCTTTCTCAGTGCGATGAGACTCTTCGCTGTATCGGCGGTCATATAAAATCAGCTCGCGTCGCATTGACCTTAGAGCTTTGCCTATGGCATGTAAGCCAGCCACTTTTGCGTGAGTCCGACGAAGAAACGGGTCTTAATCTAATTGATCTCAATCCATGATTCGCAAAGAAATGCACTTACGTGCAGACCTCTTTGAGGTAAAAGAGCAGGCCTCAACTCGCGACGGCTTTGGGAAGGGTTTGATTGAGGCGGCTGATGCCGACTCTCGCGTTATTGCTTTGTGTGCTGATCTAACCGAGTCCACGCGCGTGGAGGCCTTTGCGAAGAAGTATCCCGACCGCTTTATTGAGGTCGGCGTTGCCGAGCAAAATCTTGCCGCGCTCGCATCCGGCTTCGCGAGCTATGGGAAGATTCCCTTTATTGCCTCATACGCGACATTTTCTCCCGGACGCAATAACGAGCAGATACGAACGACCGTTGCCCTTAACAACGTTCCCGTCAAGGTAGCGGGGATGCACGCGGGAGTCTCTGTTGGGCCGGACGGCGCAACACATCAAGCGCTTGAAGATATAGCGCTCATGCGGGTCTTGCCACGCATGACGGTCATTTCGCCCTGCGACGCGGAAGAGGCCCG
>DPYD01000020.1 GCA_003545515.1 Candidatus Kaiserbacteria bacterium
AAAATGGTTGAGGGTTCAGATAAAGTTTTGGTATTTGGCTAAATCAAAAATACTATGAAAAAACTTATTTTTGGGAAGGGCTCCTCGTCGCCATCGCACTCGGCGCCACACGTCGAGCCACACTCTTTTTTAAAGAATCGGCGCATCTTGGAAAGCTTGCAAAATTATAGTTAAAAAGGGAAAGCGGCCTGAGACATCTATCAGGCCGCCACTACGCCTCCCCATTATCCATCGGCAGATCCCCCCAACCAGAGACCCGTCCATGCCGTAATAAAGTATGCATAGACCTCTGTCGACGGAAAGAGAAAGAACGCCACTACCGTTCCCACCATCAGAACGTTCAGGAGGGTGGTGAGCATGTCACACAACCTGGGCCCCCCAAAAGCAACCCCCAGGCCGATTACGAAAGATCCGAGCAGGATCGCCGTGCAGTAAAAGAAAAAGAATGTTTCCATTCCGGCCTCCTCTTTTTTCGAACCCCTTTGCCACCAAACTTCTTATATCACAAGGGGGCATGGTCCGCCAAAACCCGCATTTCAGAAACACCTCTTGAAGAAAGGTAATAGTCTTCTCAAGCTCAAAATTGTGGGTTCATAGAGCATCCCTTTCGCCGCGGTCATTCTTGTTATTCAAACAGAGTCAATGGCAGATGTGAGCCGATTTTCTACTTCTCGTGATATATCGGCTAATTTCGGGTTGCCCACCACGTTCATAGCGGTAGAGGGAAGAATGGAGGAAGCGTACACTTCAGCATTGACCTCATACACAATGACATTGCATGGCAATAACAGGCCTATTTCTTTTTCCTCTTGAAGCGCCTGCAGTGCAAATTTCGGGTTGCATGCGCCGAGGATCGTATAATTGTCGAAATCAACACCAAGCTTTTTCTTCATCGTTGCCTTGACATCTATTTCCGTAAGGACGCCAAAACCTTCCGCGTCGAGCGCTTCTTTTACTTTTAGAACCGCATCTTCGAATGGCATGGATATCTTTTTTGTATATCCGTATTTCATATTAGTTTTTATTTTTTGTTACGAACATATTGTAGACAAGTGCGAATAGATAGAAAATGACAAAGCCGATAATCGCCGCCTCAACCATTCCGCCGACAATACCTGCAACTGAGAGGGAGAAGAACATGTGCCAGCCCTTCATCATCGCAACTGCGCCTGTGTAAAGGCCAAGGATACCAAGAATGCCAAGAAGCAACATACATGCCACCGAAATAACCGCCCCCGCGTACCCGAAGGCAGACGCATTAAGTGTTTTCATACTGTTGTAGCTAACTTTGCCAATAATTATCCCTGGAGGTCTTTTTTCTTTGCCTCGAATTCATCGCGATTCATTTCACCCTTAGCGTAACGTTCTTTTAAGATGTCCAGTGCGTTTTTTGAAGTCTCCGATCTCGCGGCGTTGCCCACAACATACTTTACCAGCGCAACAACTCCGATGATTATAAGAATCCAGAAAACGATCATAAAGACACCTCCTACTAGACCTCCTATCCCATACGATCCCATCATAGAATTACCGTTAAAACTATTAAATCCCGTTCCGAGCATACCCATTCCCATCATCATAGACATCATGTCGGTCATTCCCGCGGGCATTTGCGATCCTGTCTCACAACCGCTCATGCGCTTTCCTATGACAGTATGAATTTGTTTTTCTCCGTCTTCTCCGTGAGTTTGAATCATCATCGCATTCATCGCGGCGTGAGAATCACCGGACATAGTCCCCATAAAATACTCACCAAGAACTCCGTAGTTCTCATCGTTTAGATTTTCGCAGGCAATCTCTTTTGCTTGAAGCTTATTCCAAAGCTCCTTGCCCTCCTGTTCTTCGCGGGCGGTATGTTCGACGACTTCGTTCCAATCAACTTGAGTATTGGAAAATCCGCCCATCATTTGAGCGTTTGCGCTCGGCGCAAACGAACCAACGACGACTACGGAAAGAATGGTGAAAATAAGTTTTTTCATAGTATTTTTGATTTAGACAAACACTAATACTTTATCCGAACTCTCGACCAGAGTTGAGCAGGTCAGACATACCAATAGTATCACAAGGGGACCTTGACTCATTATACCCTATGGGGGTATTATATCACCGTATGAAAAAAAGTGTCAAGAGACGATTACAACGCCGACTCAAAATCATCGAAGGCCAAGTAAGGGGCTTGTTGAAGATGGTCAATGAGGAGGCATATTGCATTGACGTTATCACCCAAACATCCGCCGTTCGGAAGGCGCTCTCGTCGGTGGAGGACGCGATGCTGGAGAACCATCTCTCGACACACGTGGTCGAACAGATGAAAAGCGGGAAGAGCAAGAAAGCGACAGCGGAGATGCTAAAGGTCTACAAGCTTGCACAGCGCAAAGGATAGGAGCCGGAGCGGTCGGTCCCGGAATGAAATTATCGGATTATCAAGTCAGCAAAAAATCTATGATACAGGTAAATCGTTTGCTCAAAGTTACTGTCGCGTGGACGAGCGTCGTGTATGTCGTCTGTTTCGGGGGTGTTGCGCTCATTCCTGGCATTCGGGAATTGTTCCTGCAATACGCGCTACATTCGGTGAATGTCGGCATCGGGCAGAACGCCATGACACTCACGACATTCATCGTTGGACTCATCATCTGGAATGTACTGGCTGTGCTTGCCGCGTGGCTCTTCGCGTATCTCTGGAACACGATTCGGAATTGAGGGCACGCACATTAGCAGGTAACCTTTATCGTATTTCTAGCTATGCACGAAGGTGATCACAATTCGAAGCACATGTGGTTGATGGCGCTCTGCTGCGCCATGCCTATTGCTGTTCTGCTCGTCATCGCTTTTTTCACATGAAGCACCACGATGATGTAGAGAAAAGAAGTGCGGAGGCCTCTCCGGAACATCCGGCATTGTACACCTGCCCGATGCATCCGGAAATAAAGCAGGATAGGCCGGGTATGTGCCCGGAGTGCGGCATGAACCTTGTCCCTGCAAAAAAGAAGAAAGGGGGCGTACATCATGAATCACTCGACAAGCATGCGGGACACAGCACCTCTATGTTTTTCAGAAAATTCTGGGTGAGTCTTGCCCTTACTATCCCTGTCGTGCTATACGCCGACGTTGTCGAAAAGATCTTCAGATGGTCTCCGCCGAATTTCTCCGGATCGGAATATATGCCCTTGGTACTCGGTTCGATCGTATTCTTCTACGGCGGCTCCGTGTTCCTTACCGGAGCGTGGAGAGAATTGCAGGCACGTCTTCCGGGCATGATGACGCTCATAGGGATCGCCATTTCTGCCGCCTACTTGTGGAGCATATANNGCGCTCAAGGAACTTTCAAAATTGCTTCCCGATACTGCCGAAGTAATCCGCAACGGCCCCTCGACTATGCTCGGGACAAGCAAGACGGAAACCATTGCGCTCTCTCTACTTCGCGAGAGTGATACGGTACTGGTCAGGCCCGGAACCAAGATTCCCGCCGATGGCACTATCACCGATGGCGAATCAGACGTGGACGAATCAATGGTGACCGGAGAATCAAAGCCGGTTCCGAAACATGAGGGCGACGCAGTCATTGCCGGAACGATAAACGGCGATGGAGCGCTTAAGATAAAAGTTTCAAACATCGGCGAAAAGACATTTCTTGCCGGCATCATGCGTTTGGTCGCCGAAGCACAGGCGTCCAAGTCGCGACTCCAGATGCTTTCAGACCGAGCGGCGCTGTACTTGACCGTCATCGCCGTAACCGGTGGCATAGTGACGATCGTCGCGTGGCTCATTGCCGGCGCGGAAGTCGGCTTTGCGGTAGCCCGACTTGTGGCTGTGCTCGTTATTGCATGCCCGCATGCATTGGGGCTCGCCGTGCCGCTCGTTGCATCAATTTCCACGACCAAGGCGGCGCAAAACGGCTTCCTGGTTAAACAGCGGCTCGCGCTCGAAGTCGCTCGGACCATCAGTACAGTGCTGTTTGATAAAACAGGAACACTTACCAAAGGAGCATTCGGCGTCATCGACGTATGGAATGCGAACGGACATACAAAAGAAGAAACCTTGCAACTGGCCGCTTCTCTTGATGTGCTCTCCGAGCATCCGATCGCAAAAGCCGTCGTCGAGAAGGCAAAAGAACAGGGACTCGCGCTCGCAGAGATAAAGAAATTTGAGGCAATGAAAGGCAGGGGAGCGAGAGCCACTGTTGAGGGAAAAGAGGCAATGGTCGGCGGACCGGCGCTTCTTGAAGATATGGGTATACTCATTCCCGCCGAGCTCGCAGTACAGGTAGCGGATGCCGGCAAAAAGGGACAAACTATTATTTTTACCCTTAAAGACAAGCAGCTTCTGGGCGCGATCGCGCTGGCCGACATCATTCGGGAAGAATCACGAGAAGCCATTCAAGCGCTCAAAGAAATGGGCGTCCGCTCGGCGATGATAACTGGCGATTCGGAAGATGTGGCGCGGTGGGTAAGCGGAGAGCTTGGCATTGACGAGTACTTTGCCCGCGTTCTGCCGGATCAGAAATCCGAAAAAGTAAGAGAGCTGCAGAAACGAGGGCAAAAGGTTGCTATGGTCGGTGACGGCATCAACGACGCTCCGGCCTTGACGCAAGCCGATCTCGGCATTGCCATAGGCGCAGGGACAAATGTCGCTATTGAATCAGCCGGAATCATTCTTGTGAGGAATGATCCCAGAGACATCGTAAAAATAATCCGGTTGTCCAAAATGACCTACACGAAAATGATTCAGAACCTGTTCTGGGCAACCGGCTATAACATCGTTGCTCTGCCACTCGCCGCGGGTGCCTTATTCGCGTGGGGCATCATTCTCGAGCCCGCGCTTGCGGCCGTGTTTATGTCGGCAAGCACGGTAATCGTCGCGATTAATGCCATGCTTCTGCGGCGGCAAGTACTATAGTTCTCACCCAAACACAAGGACTTCTTTCCCGGCCCATGTTTGCGGAAACGTTTACTCGGGTGTATAGTGTATTTCTATGAACGTACGCGCGTTCGCCCTCCTAATGCTCGTGGGATTCGTCGCTGTAGGCGTATTTGGGTTTGCGGGGATGAGCCACGATATGAGCCATGGATCTGGCTGCATCGCGTCTACCCTGAACAACAGTGTCGTCTGCCCGCAGGATGCGCTTTCTTCCGCGCTCTACCACATCGCGGCCTATCAGAGTTTTTCACAGGCTACGATAATCTCGCTCTCTTTTTCCGCACTCGCGCTCCTCATACTTCTCGCCGCGCTCTTCGCGGTGAGGAAAAAAATTCTTTTAATCCCCAGTGCTCCTTTGTGTATTCTCTCAAAACGCCGCGACGACATTCCCCTGCCGCGCCGAGAGAAATTTCTCCGTCGGCTCTCTCTTTTTGAGAACAGTCCATCGCGTTTTTGCAGCGCGTAGAGATCCTTTAGTTTAGGATTTGTAGGCGCTGCGCTACTCTTCTTGGAGGGGACTTTTTAGGTTTTCTAACGCACTACAAACGTATGGACACAAAAACAATTGTCACGGGAGCCATCGTGCTTCTTGCGATAGGCGGACTCTTCGTCTGGGGCGCGCAGAATCGAGCGTCGCTTCCGGAGAACAGCGCGTCACAAAAAAGCGCGCTTGCCGCGGCGGAGACACCCTACGACTTCGGCACTATCTCGATGAAGAACGGGAACGTCGAGAAGACGTTCGAGATCATGAATCCGACGGACACGGACATCGCACTCACGTCGCTCACGACCTCGTGCATGTGCACGACTGCCTACATCGTGAAAGGCGGCGCGCGCCGCGGGCCCTTTGGCATGCCGGGGCACGGTAGCTCCGTGCCGCGGGCGAATGAAGTCATTCCGGCTAGCGGGAGGCTTGGCGTAGCGGTCATCTTCGACCCTAATGCGCATGGGCCCGCCGGCGTTGGCACGATTGATCGCTTCGTGTACCTAGAAGACGAAACAGGAGGCGTGCTTGAATTAGAGATTAAAGCGAACGTAACGCCCTAGCTATGCGCAAGGCACTCATTTGGGCGGGCGTCGTGCTTGTAGCGCTCGCCGCGATCGTCATTCTTAAGTACGCGCCGGGCACGTCGAATATCATCTGGAGCATATCCGATGCCGGGCGCTGGCTCNNCTTGTCGGCGTCTCGGCTCTTCTCGATAGCGTGCATCCGTGCTCATTCTCCATCCTCCTCATCACCATCGCGTTCCTCTTCGGGATGCAGATGACGAGGGGAAAGATCCTTGCAATAGGCGGTATCTACATTGCAGGTATCTTCGTCGCGTATCTCGCGATCGGAGTCGGGGCATTCCAGGTGCTGCACATCTTTGACGTGCCGCACTTCATGGGAAAGCTGGGTGCAACACTCCTCATTCTTTTCGGGCTCCTCAATCTCATCAACTGGGCGTATCCGTCATTCCCTCTGAAGCTCTCTATTCCCGCGGGCGCGCACCGCAAGATGGCGGAATTGATGAACACAGTTTCGGTGCCGGCGGCATTCGTGCTCGGGCTCCTCGTGGGTCTCTGCCAGTTCCCATGCATGGGTGGACCCTACCTCATGGTCATAGGACTTCTCCACGACAGTGCGACGTATGCGGTCGGTATTGGCTATCTCGTTCTTTACAACGCAATCCTCATTCTCCCGCTTGCCGCGGTACTCTACCTCGCAGCCAACAAGGAAGTGGTGGAAAAAATGCAAGGATGGCGGCGGACGAATGTCTCTGCGGTGCGCCTGTGGAGCGGCATCGCGATGGTATTACTGGGAATAATCGTTCTCTATGTCTAGACAACAGCTCAAATTGGGAGATGCGGTCGCAAAACTTGCAAAAGTCCTTCGCGTTCCACACTGTCCGGAGTGCGAACAACGCCGCCTCATCTTGAACGAAATTCAGAAGGTGGGCGTACGCGAAACGGTGAGAAGATTGCGGGCCGTCGGATTCTCCTATTCGCCAAGCAGTGCGGACGAGCGAGCGGTCGAGGATATCGTCAAAAAGATGGAGGAATGCTGTGATAAATAACAATAAATAAAACAATATGGAATTGGAACAACAGACAAAACGCCCGCTGGTAGAGACGTACGCGGTACCGATTCTCATCGTGGCGATTGGCGCCGGATTTCTCGCCATCTCCGGAGGTTTAACCTCCCGGAGCGACTTGCTCAGCGACGCACAATTCTCGGAGCTTCAGGAAAGGGTGATGACGTCCGGCGGCGTGGAGCTACCGGTCGTGTGGGGAGATCTTGGCAGGCGACTTGTCGAGACGGGCGCGATAGACGACACGAAGTGGGGCGAGCTGTACGGCACATTGTCGGAAGCAGAGAAACTGCTTCTCGACGGGGATAATCCTGAGCGCATGCGCATCACGCGGGAGAACGCGCCGTATCTCCTCAATCTCTTTTGGGCGTTCGGACTCGCTAATAAGAATCCGATACTCGAGGATAAAAAAGGGATGATGAATCCGGCATATGGCGGAGCGGGCGGATTCGCCTCGACAGGAGGGTGGATACTCTCGCGGGGCGACCCGATGGAGCATTACAACACGCACTCGCTTGTGACGCTCACGGAAGCACAGCAGGAACTCATCGACAAGATTTCGCGCGGCATCTACCGCCCGTGCTGCGATAATCCGACGCATTTTCCGGATTGCAATCACGGGATGGCGATGCTTGGCTTCCTTGAGCTCATGGTGTCGCAAGGCGCGTCGGAGAGCGAGATGTGGGAGGCGGCGCTTGCCGTGAACTCCTTCTGGTTCCCGGATACGTACCTTACGATAGCGACATACATGCTTCAGCGCGGCACTCTGTGGAAGGACGTGGATGCGCGCGAAGTGCTTGGGCGGGATTACTCGAGCGCGTCCGGATATGCGAGGGTTGCATCCGAGGTCCAATCGCAAGGAGGACAGGGAAGTAGCTGCGGGGTATAATTAGCAGGATAATTTATAAGTTACAACATACCTATGGGAAAGAACACGGTAGTCATCAACCTCATCATGCTCGTCGTCGGGATTGGAGTTGGCTACACGTTCGGAGGCGATCGGGGCCCGGTAGCCGGGACGCACATGATGCCGGGAGGGAGCATGATGGGCAACAATATTGACCAGCACTTTATCGTGCAGATGATTCCGCACCATGAAGGAGCGATAGCGATGGCAAAAGTCGCGCTGGAGCGCTCGAAGCGGCCGGAGATACGCTCTCTCGCAGAAGGCATCATCGAAGCGCAGGAGCGCGAGGTCAACGACATGAAAAGCTGGTACCAAGATTGGTACGGCACGACTCCGCCGAGCGAGAGCTTCAGTATGGGCGGAATGCATATGAGCGGCATGGAAGGCGACGTTGATGAACTCGCTACGGCGGCAGATGCTAACTTCGACAGGGAATTCATCGTGCAAATGATCCCGCATCACGAGATGGCTATCGTGATGGCCGGTATGTTACAAGCGTCCACTGAACGCGCAGAAATGACACAACTCGCCGACAACATCATCGCTTCGCAGTCGCGCGAGATAGAGATGATGCAAAGTTGGCTTACAAGTTGGTACGGGGAATGATATTCTTTAGCCGTACATAAAACGAAACAGAGCGACTTTTGCCGCTCTGTTTCGTTTTATGTAGTTACTTCTTTGAGATCTGCTGCCAGAGTCAGATGCCGACGAGAACGAGGTCCACGAGTATTACGATTGCAATAAGAGAACCAAAAATACCCGCGCCTCCCATCATTGACCAGCTATAACCCATCATAAAAAATCGCTCAATGTATAATCCTTTCAAATATACCACACTCTTGCTTATTTAACTGTGCCTGCCCCGTTATCCGTTATCTGTCCCCGTTATCCTGTCCCCGTTATCCGACTTTGTCTCGTAGAAGAACTAGGCAGTAGTGGTAGCTAGTCCGCGGGAGACATCGTCTCAATGAGACGATCCTCGTTGTAGTTCTTATGCTGTCTCAGAAGATCGGCGTTCTCTTTCAATAAGCGCCTCTCATTCTCGCGTGAGAGGTTCCACGACTGACAAGCGGGCGCTTTGTCCGCATTGCTTATGTACCTTTCGTAGAGCGCGGACCCCACGACCCCCTGTATTTCCTTGCTCTATCATAGTGAACATGATTCAATGGATACGAAAATTGTAATTTAGGAATTATAAATACGATACATTCGAAAATAAATAATCTATGGAAAATCAAACGGTAGGGGCGAAAAGCAATATGATGATTCCGTTTGCGATTGTAATTGCCGGAATATTAATTGCAGGCGCAGTGCTATATAGCAACCAGGGCCTGCCTTCGTCCGCTGTTGGGGGAGGAAACGAAGAATCAGGTTCGACTGACAGTGTTCGTCCAGTGAGCAAGAGTGATCATATGCGGGGCAATCCGGACGCGCTTGTAAAGATTGTTGAGTACTCCGATTTCGAATGTCCGTACTGTAAACAGTTTCATAACACTATGAATCAGATCATGGATGAGTATGAAAGGGATGGGCAGGTGGCGTGGATATATCGCCAGTTTCCGCTTGACCAGCTTCATCCGGTAAAGGCGCGATCCGAATCCGTTGCTTCAGAATGTGTTAATGAGATCGGAGGAAACGATGCGTTCTGGAGATTTGCAAATCGTTTCTTTGAGTTAACGCCATCCAACAATCAAACTGATATTGCGACGATCATACCACAAATTGTTCGAGAACTTGGCATCGATGAACAGAGCTTCAACACATGCATGGATAGCGGTAAATATGACGAACGTATAGAATCTGACATTGCTAATGCTTTTGAAACTGGCGGGCGAGGGACTCCGTGGAGTATCGTTATTGCTCCAAATGGCAAAACATTCCAATTGTCAGGCGCCCAGCCGTACGCATCGGTAAAGCAACTCATCGAGATAGCTCTTCAGGAGAAATAATCTTGGAAATCTTTAAGATGACGCGAAAAGCAATAAATTATAGCATCGCAGTACTGGTTATCGTCAGTATCGGATACGGGCTGTATTTACTGGCACAAAGCGCTACTCCAAAAGGGGAAGATATGAGTAAAGCTATTCCTCTTATTATGGAAGCTACCCATATTTCAACAGATAGTCCTCTTGCGGAATATAACTCGAATCCGCCGACGTCGGGGCCGCACTACGCACAAACCGCACGATCTGGATTTCGTGACGAGACTATTCCTGATCAAAATATTATTCATAACCTTGAGCATGGTGATGTTTGGATTGCCTACCACCCGCGTATTTTAGAAACGGTAAGGGAGGATCTCAAACAATTCGCGGCGGCAAAAGTGATAATCACACCGCGCGAAGAAAATGAAACTGACATCGCTCTTGTTGCGTGGAGCCGGCTGGACACATTTAACATAGAGAACGACGCGCTACCGGAACAGCGCATCAAAGACTTCATTGCGCGCTACAGTAACAAAGGGCCGGAGCGTATTTCTGGAGCAAGCGGCGGCATATAAAAGTTGATAACGATAATGTTAGAAGTACTCACCCAGGTCTTTTTTCAAGAATATCCACGATTTTGATGTAAAACGCACTGTAAATATTTGACAAAGTGGTGCTTTATCCGTACCATTAAGACCAGTTAGAATAACCACATGGTGCGGAGGGAAGAAGAGGAGGAAATAATGTTCTCGTCGAATGATCTGGTCCTAACCCGGGCCTACGGTGCCCTTATTCTTTTCGCAATCGTTGTCGCGCTTTTCCGAGCGGCATATCTTGGTTGGCGTAAATACAAAAACAAAAAGTCATCCCAAAGCGATGAAGAATATTACGCAGCAGATGATGGCACGTGGAGGGAGCGCGACGGTAGGCATGCCGGTCACACTTCCCGCAGTCCCAAGAAGGGAAGGGTACACCATGGCTGATATCGAATTATGGGAGATGTTGCAGAACATCTCCACCGACACCGCGTTGGCGATCTTAATGGTCGCTGTCGTTCTCCTCACGGTGATCTTTCTATGGCCCAGATTTCTTTGGGAGCTGTGGCGGTCTCGTAAGAAGAGAAACCGCTGAGAACGCGCACTGGCCCGCATGGGAGGACAACTCCTCCCAAGCGGGCCGCATTCATTTTATGTTTTTATAATCTTATGTTTTTATAATCCGCAGACCGTCGGCGTCGCTGGAGATGAAAGGAATTATCCGTAATCCTTCGATTTCGTAGCGCCAGTAAGTATTCATATACAGAAACGTCTGTATCCATACATGAAGATTTCCACGTCGGTATGATAATATCTTGGTATGGCTGATGAATCTACTCTGCGCGGTTTCCGACCGAAGCACGTCTCCTGGCTTACGATAGTGCTCGCGCTTTTGGCGATAGGCACTTTTTTGGCAATCTCCCGTCCGGGTATCCAATATGCGGTACCAATGGGAATAGGAGGGGGAATGATGGAATACGGCGAAGGATACACAACATCAGTACCTGTTGGCGTTCCAGACATGCCTATGAGAGATGGCAGCGTATCAAATGTTTCAGGATCTTCGCAGGGCATGATGGCCCCGGATATGTACTACCCGGACGAGTATCCCTACCCGTACTACAACCAGAATGTCCCCGTGACCGACACACGCGAATTCCTGAAAGTGAATTACAACGCGTCCATGCAGACGCGCGATGTGCATGGGCTCACGCGCCGCGTGGAGACGACGGTACGCGGGTACGAAGGACGCATCGACCAAGAATCAAGCTCTCCGCAATATGGCTATGTGAGCTTCGTTGTTCCTAGAGCCAAGTACGAGGCCTTTCGCGATGAGCTCGAAGGATTGGTAGACAGCCGATTTCTTACGGTCAATGTTTCATCACAGAATCTGTTGCCTCAAAAGCAGAGCATAGAAGAACAGCAGACGCAGGCCGACAGTGCGCTCGCTGATTACAAAGCGGCTCGGCAAAAAATAGTGAATGCGCATGCTAGCACGATTAAGTCGCTTCAGTCGCAGATAGTTGCGGACGCAGAAGAGCTTGTCTCTTTGCGCGCGCAGATCCAGACACCGCAGATACAAGCGCAGATACAAGCGGTGTACGACGAGTGGTCATTGCTCAATCAGCAGCTTGCCAATGAGAACGCGTCATATTCATCACAGCTTAGAAATGCGGATGCAAATATCGCATACGCCGAGAAGTGGCAGACCGCAGTCGCGACCCAGGATCAAGCACTTCTTGATAATGTCGAGACAGTTACGGGTTTTGTGTCGCTCCAATGGATAAGCTTATGGACAATGGCCCAGCTCTACCTGCCGGGTTACTGGATACCGACCATCTTTGCCGTACTCGCATTTCTCTCGTACCTATGGGATCGCCGCCGGTTTGCTGTTGCATAAAGAATTTAACGCATAGCAAAAACCCGCCCAGGTGCTAGGCAAACCCCTGTTTCAAAAAATTCGGGTTTGGGGGTGGGTGAATCTCTAGAAGAGTATGAATCTTCGAAATGATAATTTGTTGCGCTCTCTCCACGCACTCGTCGGGAAGCTCTTGCGCAAAAGACTGCTACTATATGTGCATTAGCAGAGTGTAACCATCAGTACGTATGGCAAAAGGCATGACACATCGGAAGGAGATAAAGAAGCCCAAGAAGAACAAGGGCAAGAAAAAGTAGGTGGTAGGGGAAAGACGCCGTGCAACGGCGTCTTTTCATATGTAATGCACTCCTGTCGCTAGGCGCTCGGGCACGCGAGAGTACAATGGAGAAGGGCCCTCGAGCCACCTTTATAAGAAGTATTATGTAATTTATAAACATATGTCGGAAATAACAACGTTTTTAGCGCAGATTATCGGACCTGTCACCCTTGCGCTTGGTGTCGGCATCTATGTAAGCCCGAGGTATTACACAAAGATGTATAAGAACCTTGAGAATGAGACCACGGCGATACTCGTTGCGGCTATCGCGGCCATCTCAGCGGGTATGGTGATGGTTCTTGTCCACAACACCTGGAACACGTTTCCGGAGATGGTAATTAGTGCATTGGGCTGGATCGTTCTTTTGAAAGGCGTTTCGCTCGCTGTCGCACCGCATCTCGTAGAAAACGCCGCAGAGAAACTCGCAAACTCTGGCGCGATGAGATTCTCGGCAGTTCTCGTCGTTGTCCTTGGCGGCTATCTCTCGTACGTCGGATTTATCGCGTAGGAGGCAGTGCTCGGCTGGACATGTTCCAAGCTGGAAGTGTTTCCCGAGAGGATGTTGACGCGCAACGATAATCGGCGTCGAACCATGTAAGGGAAGTTATCTTGATGCGTCTGCATATGCACGCGGCGGGAACGGTATCCTAAACGGTGCCCTGTGGTATGTCTCGCAGTGTTTAAAAGTATAATTGCAATAATTGTGAAAAAAAAGATATCAACGATATTTGTAGTGGCATTGTTAATGGTGATTCCTGTTGCTGTATCAGCACAGACTAATGTGGCGAGTCTTGTCGCATCATTAAAGGAGCAAATTAGGCAATTGCAGGAGCAGATAACCGCGCTCAAGCAACAGACACAGGAGCTTAGGGCCGAGATAATTCTCACACGCAATTTAGCGCGTGGCGAGAGGGGGAATGATGTTAAAGCTCTACAAGAGATGCTTGCGCGTGACAAACAAATATATCCCGCAGGACAGGTGACGGGGTTCTTCGGACCGCTTACGGAAGAAGCAATCAAACGTTTTCAAGAAAGACACGGCATTGAGGCCATTGGGTTAGTTGGTCCTAAAACGCGTGCCAAACTTCATGAATTATTTAGTAACAACGCCACCTCGACCTTTGCCAAGAAAAAGCAAGAGCAGGAACGGGATAAGGTTGGGAAGCACGATGATGATGCTGATGATAATGATGAAGGTGATGACAGCGACGATAACGACAATAATGATGGTCGTAATCACGACAATCGCGGCAAGGGGAGTGACAAAATCGTATTGTGCCACAAGGGACAGACTCTCAATGTGGGCGCCCCCTCCGCGTTTGGGCATCTTATCCACGGTGACTCATTTGGTGCGTGCTCTGGAGATACTGGAGGAAATGATGATGACACAAGCACGACAACACCTGATACAACCGCACCGGTTATATCAGGTTTAACGGCGACGAATGTCGCTAGCACTTCGGCAACAGTTAGTTGGTTAACCAATGAGGGAGCGGATAGTGTCGTGTGGTACGACTCAGCCAGCACACTCATCATTGCTAGCACCACGCCGTCAGTGACAAACACGACACTCGTTACTAATCACGCAATTGGTTTGACGGGTCTTACGGCGAGCACCACGTATCAGGCGTTGGTGTCCTCGGCAGATGTCGTCGGCAACACGGCTACGTCGAGTGTTTTCTCGTTTACCACGAGTCAGTGATGAGTTTTCTGTTTTCCAAGTTTGTCGTTAAGGAGAAGTAAGGATCTTATCAACCCAGCAGAAAGCCGCCCGTAGAGGCGGCTTTCTGCTGAAACTTGCATAAGCAGTTGAAGTATTCTGGTATACTCCACGCATGAAAATGACACTGCACACTAATAAGGGAGACATTATGATCGAGATGATGGAAGAAGACGCGCCAAGGACGGTTGCGAATTTTGCAAAGCTCGCGAAAGAAGGATTCTATGACGGAACAAAATTTCACCGCGTCATCAAGGATTTCATGATCCAAGGTGGAGATCCTCTAACAAAAGACGACACTCAGATTGGGCTATGGGGAACAGGAGATCCCGGTTACAAGTTTGAGGATGAGATCCATGTGAATAATCACAACGAGGTCGGCACGATAGCTATGGCGAACTCCGGTCCGAATACTAATGGTAGCCAGTTTTTCATTAATGTCGGGAATAACAATTTTCTCGATTCCAAACACACGGTCTTTGGCCGCGTGACAATGGGGATGGATGTAGTCGGAAAGATCGAGCAGGTAGAGACAAATGCGAGCGACAGACCGCTTGAACCGATCGTCATTAAGAGCGTTACTCTAGATTAGAGAGCGATACTTCACTTAAATCTCGCCTTTTTTGATGCGTTTTCGTAGAGAGGCGGCCTGTTCGTTAAAGAAATGAAGATTGTGCATTGAAGCCAATTTCATACCGGTAAGCTCATGAGCTCGCAATAGATGCGATACGTAAGAGCGTGTGTAGGTGGCGCAAACATCGCATGAACATTTTTTATCAATGGATTTTCTCTCTTTTAAGTATCGAGGTTTTGTCATGTCGAGCTTTCCTTCGGACGTGAAAAGCGTGCCGCGTCGCGCATAGTGAGTAGGAGCGATGCAATCGAAGGTATCAATGCCTGATTGCGCAATAGGTACAAAATCATCGGGATGTCCGATGCCGAGCGCGTGGCGCGGTTTACCCATGGGCAGAATATCGTTGACCCATGCCATGAGTTTGCTCATCATCCGCTTGTCGTAGCCGTATTCACCGCCGATGCCGAACCCGTCAAATTCCATTGCACCGATAACGCGCGCGCTTTCTTCGCGCAAATCGCGGTGCGAGCCGCCTTGTACGATTCCGTACAAAGCTTGCTTATTCGATCGTTTTGCATCAAGGCACTGATGTGCCCACCGGTGTGTTTTTTCTAGAGAGAGTCGCACGTACTCCTTATTCGCGAGGGGCGATATGCACTCGTCGAACGCATACATTATATCGGCTCCCAGATTCTCTTGGATACGAATGGATTCTTTGGGACCGAGAAACATCTTTTCCCCGTCGATAGGTGAAAGAAAGTGCGCACCGTCTTCAGTAATACGCATGTTGACTGGCTGCATGTCTTTTTCCACTTTTCGCTCATTCGGCTTTTTGAGGAATTTCCCGAGCCCGTGATCTTTTCCGAAACCAAGACTGTACACTTGAAATCCTCCCGAATCTGTCATGAGCGGCTTTTTCCATTGCATGAACGTGTGTAGACCGCCGGATTTATGTATCAGTTTGTCGCCCGGCGCGATTTTCAAATGGTATGTATTACAAATGAGTGCTTGCGAACCAACCGTTTCCACTTCGTCTTGTGAGAGTGTGCGTACTGTTGCGCGCGTCGCAACGGGAATGAATGCGGGTGTTTCTATTTCACCATGCGGGGTCGAGATAACGCCAAGGCGCGCTCGGGATTTACCCGACAACTTCAAGATTTTGAATTCGAACATTCGGACATCCTAGCATGCAGGCACGCTCTTTCGTCTCTCACGCGCATGCGGTCATGGTAGATTTTTAGTAACCTTCGCGACGCGATGGGTATCGCCTATGTATTTCGTTTATATACTGCAATGTGGAGACGGTACGTTATATACCGGTATCACAACCGATATGGTTCGCAGATTGGAACAGCATAAAAAGGGTGTCGGGGGCCACTACACAAAAGCTAGAGGGGCGTACAAAGTTGTATTTACCGAGAAGCACTCAGACAGATCTTCGGCTCTGAAAAGAGAGGCAGAGATAAAAAAGTGGACACGAAAAAAGAAGCTCGAATTAATACAGCTTAGTCGCTCATAAAGACAGAATATTTCGTCAATACGTATTATTCATGGCCGTCCTCCCCGGAGGACGACCATGATTCTTTGGGGTGGCGGTTCAGACCCGTCAATTCGACGACCCGAAGAGCCCTTCGGCGCACAGTTGCGCCGTATTGCTGTCGGCCGCTGTGCCTCCCGGAGGTATTGCCCACACCCCATTTTGGACGATTGACTTCCGCGTCCATGGGTTGCTCTCGGCTTTGAGAGCCGCCATGTTCGCCTCGAAGTTCTCGTCACCTTTGAACTTCTCGACGCAAACGGAGGCCAGTGTTTCCATAACGGCCCCCTTGGCCGCTACGGCGGCCAACTGATTGGCGGCACCTTCCGTGTGCCAGTTGAATCCCCAGAAGCCCACGATGAACAACGCTACGGCTCCGAGGACTGCTCCCCAGAAAAGCGACTTAAGATGAAAAGATCCTTGCATTTTTAAGTCCTCCATGAGCGAGCGGGATGCTCGTTTTCCAAACTTCACTATGTCACAAATACGTATTGACCACAATATTTTCGATTACCACCCGCCAATCACTCTTTTGTACCAGATATACAGTCGCTAATTCTCCAATTCGTGCCTGAATTCGTGCCGATTGACGAAGTAGTGAAAACGAGCAGATGTTTCGACAACGTTATCGCTCCGAACGACATCAGAAACCGAGCGCTTTCAAGAACGTGCTCAATTCTGAACCTTGGATAGGACGATATGCGCCGGACGGCAAATTACCCAGCATTATGTTCATTATCCGAATTCTCTGCAAGTCAACAGCATCATTGTGAAGTGCCGCACACATGCGGCGTATCTGATGTTTCTTGCCCTCGGTAAGCACGATAGTAAAAAGACGCTCCCCGATGATATTCACAGTGCATTTTCTAGTCTTATAATTTTCGATATCAATGCCTTTCTCCATATGTTCCTTGAAACTCGGGCGAAGATTTACGGCGGTTTTCACGCGATATTCTTTTTCGTGCACATATTCAGGATTGAGAAGTTTATCGGTTATTCGTCCGTCGTCGGTAAGAATGATGAGACCATAGGAGTCTTTGTCGAGCCGACCGACAGGGAACACCCCTTCAAGAGGAATTTTCATGGCTATGTCCTCTTCATCTCCTTGCGGGGAGTGGGTGATTATTCCGCGCGGTTTATTGTACGCAAAATATCGGTATTTCTTTTGGCGGAATTTCACTTCTACCACGTCTCTCTCGGAGACTTTATCACCCAGAACCGCTCGCTTGCCGTTGATCAAAACCTTTCCCTTCTCTATTATTTCGTCGGCCTCGCGGCGCGTACAGTATCGCTTGGAAGCAAGGTATTTGTTGATGCGCATCGGGTATTCGGGTTTGGCAATAGGATTCACGAAAGCATGCTACCACAACCTCGCTATTGACGATGATCTCTTTTCTCACGATAGATTTGTATCATAAGCACAAGAATCATTCTGCGCTTATTGGAAAGCGGGAGATTTCCCCGCAGCTCTGCTGCGGGGATGAATGGCGCGTAGAGTTTGAAGCGGTAGTAAGCCGCTTCTCTATCCCCGCCTGCGCCAAGGCTTTGGCGGGCAGGCAAAAAAACAGCCGGGTGCCGCCCAGCCCCAGTTTTGCAGTGAGGGTTTTGTTATGGCACGGAAAACAAAAGTATGCGTTCGTGTAATCGGAGTCACCGAGTACCGAGTGCAAAACTGGGGCTGGGCGGCCTGTTTTATGTAGTCATGTATAATATTGAGAAGCAATTGTGATAGCATGCTCGCATGCTTATTGACGATGTAACGGTTCGGCTCGAAGCCGGACATGGAGGTCACGGGTCTGTGGCGTTCAATAAAGTGCGACTCTCGCAAGGACCTACGGGTGGTGACGGAGGGCGCGGAGGAAGTTTTTATTTTGAGGGAGTTTCTGACATAAACGCACTCGCCTTCTTTTCAGGCAGAAAGGTTCTCCGAGCAGAGAACGGCAAGAATGGGAGAGGTCAATTTATAGACGGTAAAAATGGTACGGATATGGTATTGAAAGTGCCGGCAGGGACGAGAATTACGAATCAAGGTACCGGGTTTATGCAGGAAATAACAGAAGTTGGAGAGAGGATTTTAGCCGCTGGCGGCGGGAGCGGAGGAAGGGGAAATTTCAAATTTCGCTCATCAACGAATACCACGCCAAAGGAGTCGGAGGATGGAAAGAAGGGTGATATTGTCGAGTGTCATTTAGAGCTCAGACTCATCGCTGACGTGGGCCTTGTGGGACTGCCGAATGCCGGAAAATCGAGCTTACTCAATGAGCTTACGAACGCCAAAAGCAAAGTCGCACATTACGCTTTCACGACATTGGAACCGCACCTCGGGGCGTACTACGGACGCATTATTGCAGACATCCCCGGTCTAATTGAAGGAGCATCGTCTGGGAAAGGACTTGGCGTGAAATTTCTGAAGCATATTGAACGGACAAAACGAATTTTCCACCTAATATCCGCTGAGTCTGAAGACCCAGTATACGACTATAAGATCCTTCGTAGGGAATTGGAGATATACAATCCCGAATTGGCTAAGAAAGAAGAGCAAGTATTCTTGACGAAAAGTGATTCCGTTTCATCCGAAAAACTGGAAACCTCCCTAAGGGCTCTCGAGGACGATGGTGTAAAATCTATACCCATATCGGTACTTGATGCAGAAAGTCTAGAGTCGGTGAAGAGATTGTTGTCATAACATGTATGTCGTTTATAACAGAAGCGATACTTCGACCAAAGAATATTGGGGCAGTGGCTCCCAGCTCCAAAAGACTTGCGAAACTGATGACAGAAAACGCTGATTTAAAACATGCCAAAGTTGTCGTGGAGCTTGGGCCTGGAACAGGAGTATTTACAGAATTGATTTTGCAAGAAATTCCTGACAGTGCGGTTTTTATGGCGATTGAGCAGAACGAACATTTTGTCACAATAATGCGAGCACAATACCCAACCGTTGATACCATACATGGTTCGGCAGAACATCTTAAAAACTACCTCAAAGAGCGGGGAGCTGAATCCTGTGACAAAATACTATCCGGTCTACCCTGGGCATCGTTTGACGAAAGATTACAGCGATTACTGCTATCAAAGATATACGAATCGTTGTCTCCTGATGGAGTTTTCTTGACTTTCGCATACTATCCTATTAACCATCTTCCGAGAGGAAGAACATTTAAAAGACAGCTACGTCGTTATTTTAAAGACATAAAGAAAACTAGAGTAGTCCTCAATGTACCTCCTGCGTTTGTGTACATTTGTAAGAGGTAATCGCAAGGTCGGTTACTATAGGACACGACGTATTGTTTTGTTGGAGTGTTTGAGTAGTATAAGCACAGGCGATGTATGTGGATGCATCGCAAAGGCCGTAAAGGAGGTTAACATGCCCAAGAAATTATTGAGAACAGGAATGGTGCTCGAGGCCGAGCCGCGCGTGGATGAGCGGGGACAGCTTGTCACTGAAGCGCCATCAAACCCGGCGGCTTCAAAGGAAGGAAAGGGTGATCACGCAGGCCATGATGAGTTAATTCCTCCGAAACAATAATTGTGGAGGGCATCTTTTTTCTGGCACAATTTCGACCTTTCGTGCAAAGCGCGGAAGGTCGAAATCTTGCCGGAATAGTTGAAAAGTGGGGAAAACCCGCATGTATTTTCAGGTAACCATGTGGGTCACGATATTCTTTTTGGTAGTGCGTTTGCTCCAACTTGGGAGATGGCATGTGAAAAGCGGAGACAAGTGTCTCCGCTGATCTCTCCAGATTATAAATATTAGAAATCCGGTCTTTCCGGGCGTTCGAGACGTTCCGAGCGAGTACCGTCTCTCTCTGGCCTCTCGGTTCGTACGTCGTTCCTTTCAGCGCGCTCTGGTCGCTCTGAGGCGGCGGCCGCAAAGGGGGCGAACGCCAAAAGCGACAAAACAGTAGCAATTATTTTTTTCATAACTTGTATAGAATTTGCGAATAATGCGACCTTTATCTGCAGAGTACCACGATGAACCAATGGACTGAATTCGAATTGGTGGATATTTGAGGAACACATAAGTGGTGAGTTTTTTGGCATACTTCGTTAAAGACGACCGCCATAGGTGGCGTGGTCTTTGATGTTTTCCTGGCTGAAGATTTGTGGGACAATCTTCGGATCATGGTGAAGCCGACGAAAAAGAAATACAAGGTAAACTCGGGGGTGTGGCTTTACCCGGGAATGGCTGGATGACATTTTGTAAATAGTGATGTGTAAACATATGATTTGGATGCGTCGGAATCGTCTGCAGTATGTGCGCTTTCGTGAAAGTGCACGCACGCTTGTTCATGAGCGCATAAATCATTTCAATTACATGTACGGATTCGAGTTCGGGAGAGTGTACATAAAGAATCATAAATCTCGTTGGGGCAGTTGCTCTAGAAAAGGGAATCTCAATTTCAACTACAAGATCATCTTCCTCCCATCAGAGATTGCCGATTACATCATCGTTCACGAACTTTGTCACCTTGCCGAATTCAACCATTCCAAGCGCTTTTGGAGTCATGTATTTCGCGCTATCCCTGATCATAAGCGTCGTCGCAAGCATTTGCGTCTTATAGAGAGAGGAAGGGTTTCTCGCTCAGGGTGAAGCGTGGCGGCATTTCGAACGGTGACCTCAGTGGAACCAAGTCGCCACGCACTTCACAAAAGTAGGATATATGAGATAAGATGTAGGTATGCTCAAATACTTTGTTGGAATCGTCATTCTCGTGGTTATCGCGGTTGGAGGTTATTATACTTGGGATTTTTTCAAGCGGGCTCCACAAAGTCCGAAGGTAGACAACACTACTCCCTCTATTCAGATGGCGACAAGTACATATGCGACGACGACTTTTTCGATTGTGTACCAAAACGATTTTGCTGTCGATGACCTATACTTCTATGACCAATTCGCGGGGAAGCCGATAGATGGTGTCAAATTCACTATTCCTCTTACGATGGCAACAGGCACCACTCTTTCAAGTGATACGTATCTTTCTATAGAGACTCTTCCTCGTGCCCAGAGTTGCTCTGGTGATATCTATGTCGTTCCCAACGTTGATGCACGGGAAGTTGCTGAAGGAGGTACGGTATATTCAGTAGCGACGACTTCAAGCGCCGCGGCGGGCAATATGTATGAAGAGCAGGTTTGGGCTATCAAAGATAGTTCTCCATGCACTGCTGTTCGGTATTTTATACATTCTACGGATATAGGTAACTACGAACTCGGTGCCATACGTGAGTTTGATCGCCCGGCTCTTCTGCGTGCGTTTGATACATTGCGTCGGGCGCTCTTATTGAAATCTCCTCAAACTCCATAAAACAGGCCGCCCAGCCCTAGTTTTGCACTCGGTACTCGGTGACTCCGATTACACGAACGCATGCATTTGTTTTCCGTGCCATAACAAAACCCTCACTGCAAAACTAGGGCTGGGCGGCACCTGGCTGTTTTTTTG
>DPYD01000066.1 GCA_003545515.1 Candidatus Kaiserbacteria bacterium
CAGCCACTGTCACGCAGGTCGGAAAGACGCGGCCGGCCGCGTCTAGTCTCCACTGCGCGCGAAAGTTGCGAGAGGGCAAGAACGGGAATATCAAGCTCGCGAGCCATGCCTTTGAGCGCGCGGGAAATCTCCGTTACCTGCTGGACCATGGAATCGCCGCCTTTGGTGTGTGTCGGAGTAATGAGCTGAAGATAATCCACAATAACGAGCCCGAGACCTTTCTCCATTTTAAGCCGCCGCGCAACGGAGCGCATCTGAAGAACGGTAGATGAAGCTTTGTCGTCAATATAAATAGGCGCTTCGGCAAGAACACTCATACCCTCCTGGAGTCGTTCAAATTCCTCCTCACTTTTAATTTTTCCTGTGCGAAGACGCCATGAATTAACACCAGCTTGCGCGGCGAGCATGCGATCGACCAACTGTTGGGAACTCATCTCAAGAGAGAAAACGGCCGTTGATGTTCCGTGTTTTGTTGCACTTAATCTTGCGATATCCAAAGCGAGCGCGGTTTTTCCCATTGAAGGACGGGCGGCAAGAAGAATGAGGTCGGATTTTTGAAGACCAGCCAACAGATTATCAAGCTGGGCGAAGCCCGTCGGAACACCGCGCAGAGTACCTTCGTGTTTCTGAAGCCGTTCAAGCCGTTCCCATGCCTCCGTGAGCTCGTCTTTGATGGTGCTGAACGAACGTAGCATTGGAGTTTGCGTAACTGAAAAAACAGCCGCTTGCGCCTCGTCGAGAACCTCCTCAACTTCGCGATCTTCTTGGAATCCAAGCTCGCCTATTTTTGCCGCGGCATCGAGTAGCGCACGCAAGACGAATTTTGTTTGAACACTTTCTGCATAATGCCGCGCACTTCCCGGAGAAGCGGCTGCGCTCGTGAGCTCGCCCAAAAATGCCGCTCCGCCGATTTCGGTAAGCTGTTTGCGTTCTTTAAGTTTTCCCGAAACGGTTACGACATCTATCGGCTCACTCTTTGCATAGAGTGAGAGCATCGCGTCAAAAACGATGCGGTGTTTGCCTGCGTAGAATGAATCCACCCCGACCAAATCGGCGACTTCATACATTGCGTTCTGATTCAGAAGAAGAGCGCCGAGGAGCGCACGCTCCATCTCGGTATCTTGTGGCGGGATACGGAGAGCTTTTTCAACCATACGGCGATGATATCATGAGAAGGTTTCCCATAAGGGAGAAGTATTTCTCAAATTTGGGGTTTTCGTGTGGAAAAAGAATATTAGGAGGCGCAGGGCGCTCACTACTCATCGATTGTGATCCTTCCACGCCTTTTTGAAGGCGCGTATCGATATATCACTGTGCTATGCACATTGACACTACCCCACCTACTTGATATAAGGTAAGACACGGTATATATTGTGCGTCAACTATGCCCTCTATGCTTACTATTTCACCAAAATCAGTTACAAAAGACCTGCTCTCGGGATTGCCGGAGCGTTCTCGCAAGGTTCTAACGGACCGCTTTGGGCTCTCTCCGAAGGGGGAGATGCGCACATTGGATGCCATCGGAAAGGAATACAGCATCACGCGCGAGCGCATCCGCCAAATCGAGAGTCATGGCTTGAATGCGGTCAGGGAGTCGGAAGCATACGGCGCTCACTCGGGTGCTTGGGAAGATCTCAAACGGGTCATCCATGAGCTGGGCGGTGTTGTTCCGGAGGAAAGCATTCTTCGGGAACTTTCGAAGAACGAAACGGAACGCAATCACATACTCTTTCTTTTGACGGTTGGGCATCATTTCGGTGATCGGCGCGAGAATGTGCACTTCAAAACACGATGGCATGCGGATGAATCGCTTGCAGAGTCCGTCGAACGTGCGCTGTCACACTTACATGAGGCAGTCGATGTGGAGTTCCTTACACCGGAAGAAGAGTTTTTGGGTTTATTCGCGAAATTTCTCAAGCAAGAGGGCGTGAAGAATCGTTCGAGGGAGGTCCTCATGCGCTGGCTTCTCATCTCTAAACGGGTGGGAAGGAATCCGTTGGGTGAGTGGGGGCGCGTCGAATCGCCGCATGTACGAATAAAGAACACGCGCGATTTCGCCTACCTGACACTAAAGCGCCATGGTTCGCCGATGCATTTCATAGAAGTCGCCAAAAACGTCGAAAAACTTTTCGAGCGAAAGGCGCATCCGGCAACGACACACAATGAGCTCATTAAAGATAATCGTTTTGTTCTCGTTGGTCGCGGCCTCTATGCGCTTAAGGAGTGGGGCTATGAACCGGGAGTCGTGCGCGACGTCATCAGAAGCATACTGGAGCGCGAAGAGGCGCTTTCACGCGACGAAATAATAGAGCGCGTGAAGCGGGAACGCTATGTGAAAGACGCGACCATCGCGGTCAATCTTCAGAACGGAATGTTCATTCGTCTTCCGGATGGCAAATACACACTCGTAAAGTAGCGTTCGACGATTCTTCCAAGGCGGGTATTTTTGCGTTGATCTTCCACACTTTTGCCTTTGTTTTCGGCTCTTTTGCATTATCATAGATGCATGGCTCTGAATTTCGAACAGGAGGAAATAATAACATCAGCGGTTTTTAAGGGCCGCATCGGGGACCTGCTGTCATTCGATTTTCACACCATAGTCGACGATTTCTTTGGAGGATTTTGGGGTATCTCACGCGGTCTTCTTTTGAGCATTTTGTTCGCAGGACTTCTCGGCATACTTTGGCGATTAATACCCAACTTGCCGCTTTTCGCATTCGAGTGGGTGTTCGGCACGCTCCCGATATGGCTCCCTGTAGTCTCCGTTATTGGCGGGTGGAAAGCATGGATTTGGTATACACGTGCGTCTTTCATCGCCGGTCTTGACAATATGCTTTTGGAAGTAAAGTTCCCGCGCGACATCGTAAAATCTCCGCGCGCAATGGAGGAGGTTCTTACGAAGCTATGGACGGACTCGGGCGAGACCACGTTCTTTAATCGCGTGTTCCAGGGACAAGCGCGTCCATGGTTCTCTCTTGAGATGGCTTCGTTCGGCGGTGAAGTACACTTCTATATCTGGTGCCGACGGGAATGGCGCGAGGTTGTGGAATCGGCAATGTACGCGCAGTATCCTGAAGTTGAGCTTACGGAAGCGGAGGACTACGCGTCGAAATTTGCATACGATCCTGACGTGCACGAATGTTTTTGCACGGATTGGCGCTACGAGCCGCGCAACGACGCNNATAGATTTTGAGCTGGATACGGACCCGAAAGAAGAATACAAAGTGGATCCTTTAGCGCAAGTCATTGAGCGTTTGAGTTCCATAAAACCGGAAGAACAAATGTGGATGCAGATAATAATCACGCAGTGCAGTGACCAGCGACGCAAAAAAGGAACGTTGTTTGGGACAGAGAGCAGATACATCGGACTTCTCAAGGATGAGATAGAAAAGATACGCAAGGAAGCTGCGGGAGGCGAGGGTGCGGCCATGCCGTCTGAAGCATGGCGGCGTGGCGCCCGTGTTCCACAATTTCGTCAATCAGAGCAAGTAAAAGCGATAGACCGAAACATGGGCAAGCTCCCTTTCAACGTCGGCGCGCGCGGTGTCTATATCGCTCCTCCGGATACTTTCAGTTCCGCAAGCTACACAGGCATTCGTTGGATATGGCGTCCTATAGCGAACCCGCAATGGGGAAACCAGATGCGTCCGCGTCGCTGGCATAACCCATTCGATTATCCATGGCAAGATCTTTGGGATATGCGTTGGATTACCATGGCGCAGCGATTCTTTGATTGTTATCGTCGTCGAGCGCATTTCTATACGCCGTGGGTCTTACCACATAACATGATGTCGGTGGAAGCTCTCGCGACACTGTGGCACCCGCCGTCTTCAGCGATTACAAGCCCCGGTCTTGAACGTATTCCGGCAAAGAAGGCAGAACCGCCTCCCAATTTGCCGAAATGATTTTTGTCCCAATTGATACACGAGTCATTTATAGATTGACACTTTTTCCCAATGAAGAACTTTAATAATATTTTAAAAAAGGCGCTGGATAAGACGCATGTCGTCATTGAGAAATTCCTTTCGTATTCGCGCGAAAATGCGAATCAACGCACGCTCATCATTGTTCCCGTCATCGTTGTCGTCATACTTATCCCATATCTTGTCTTTATACGACCACCGAGCGCATTTCCCGCCGGCGAACTCGTCGAAATACCAGAGGGGCTGTCTCTCTCCGAGATAGCGGAGCTTCTTGAGCGCGAACAGGTCGTACGTTCAGCGACCCTTTTTCGTTCCGCCGTGTACGTTTTTGGACGGGAAAGAAACGTGAAATTCGGGGACTACTTTTTCAAAGAACCGCGTAATGCGTTCATTGTCGCGCGTGCACTTTCATACGGAGTCTATGGATTAGAGCCCATACGAATACGTGTTTCCGAGGGAACCATGGTGCGCGAAATGGCTTCATTGTTCGCCGTGTATCTGAAACGTTTCGATGAAGAGCGATTTCTTTCGGAGGCGAGACCGATGGAAGGTTATTTATTTCCTGATACCTACTTCTTTCTTCCGAATGCGGACGATCGTCTGGTCTTGCGCACGTTGCGGCAAAGTTTTTACTCTCGCACGGTCGAACTTGAGGAAGAGATATCGGCATCCGGAAGGTCTCTGGAAGACATTGTCATTATGGCCTCCATCCTTGAGAGAGAAGCCCATACAACGAAAGATCGTCGCATGATAGCCGGTGTGTTGTGGAAGCGCATCGATATCGGCATGCCGCTTCAGGTGGACGCGGTGTTCCTTTACTCACTTGGCAGGACCACGTTTGAGCTTACGAGTGCTGATCTTGCGAGCGATTCGCCGTATAACACATATCGCGTTCGCGGCCTCCCCCCGACCCCCATCGGAAGCCCATCGTTCGATTCGCTCCGTGCGGCCGTAACGCCTATCAAAAGCGATTATTTATACTATCTTGCTGATCGCAATAACGTGACGCATTTTAGCGAAACGTACGAGAAACATGTGGAGAAGAAGCGGTTGTATTTGGGAGGGTAGTCGCAAGCCCTGCAGGTGTTTCTCGGGGTCACTATCTCCGCCTGCTGGCGGAGCGTTGCCTCTCGTTGTCCGGGGTCGGCAGACGACGCGCTACGAGACACCCCTCAAAACACCTGCAGAGCTCGCTTCCTACCTCCGTGGGGTGGTAGGGTTGGGGAATGCAGAAAGTATTTGTGGGACTATCTGGTGGCGTTGATTCGGCTGTCTCAGCCGCTCTTTTGAAGAGTAAAGGATACGATGTGGTCGGTGCTTTCATAAAAATATGGCAACCGGAATTTATCGAATGCACGTGGCGGGAGGACAGATTGGACGCAATGCGCGTTGCGATTGCTCTTGGCATTCCGTTCAAAGAGATTGATCTTTCCGAGAGCTACAAAAAACGCGTTGTTGAAGAAATGCTCAAACTTTACGCTATGGGCGTGACACCCAATCCAGATGTTCTTTGCAATCACTACATTAAGTTCGGAGATTTCCTTGACTGGGCCGAGAGTGAGGGAG
Source organism: Candidatus Kaiserbacteria bacterium (assembly GCA_003545515.1). Classification (GTDB taxonomy): domain Bacteria; phylum Patescibacteriota; class Minisyncoccia; order Phycocordibacterales; family UBA2100; genus UBA10103. The sequence goes on from DPYD01000066.1 coordinate 5,490, forward strand.
CCGACCGCATTGCGACAGGACACTACGCCCGCATTCAAGAGAATAACGACTTACGAAGTCGTTATTTACTGCGAGGGAGGGATGTAGCAAAAGATCAATCGTATTTTCTTTATGCGCTTTCCGAGGACGTGTTGGCGCGCACGCTCTTTCCCATTGGCGGTATGACGAAACCAGAAGTGCGCGCAAAAGCGCGGCACTTCAATCTCCCGAACGCAGAGCGGTCAGACAGCCAGGGACTGTGCTTCGTTGGCGAAGTGTCCATGAAAGATTTTCTTGCACGCTTTATTTCCGTTGAATCTGGTCCTGTGCTCGACATGAAAGGACGCATTATCGGCGAGCATGAAGGCGCCGCACTCTATACGATAGGACAGCGGCATGGGTTCAAGACAGAGAAAGGGGAATCGGGCGTGCAGTACTACGTCGTTTCGATACATACGAAAACGAACACGCTCCGCGTCTCAACGAGGCGCGAGGATGCCGCGCGCGGGGATGTCGCACTTGAGGACATGCACTGGATAGGAGAAAAGCCCGGATTTCCATTCAAGTGCGAAGTGGAGGCACGGTATCGCGAGGTACCCGCTCGCGCCGAACTATTCGAGCAAGAAGGCGAAACGCGGGTTCGATTCAATGAGCCGCACATCGCGGCACCCGGACAATCACTTGTCATCTATCTCGGCGAGCGCTGCTTGGGAGGCGGTATCATTACGCAAACTCAAGATGATTGAGCCCGTATCTCAATCATATCGTGGATTTACAATATCGACCTACGAGGTCGATATGCTACCATCGGAGGCATGGAGCTTTATCATACTCTGAATCGCGGCGTCGATAAACGAATCATCTTTCT
>DPYD01000075.1:0-1706 GCA_003545515.1 Candidatus Kaiserbacteria bacterium
TCGACAACCAACTGTACGGCATTCCTGTAGTACTGCTCGAACATGGGGCCAAATGCCTCCGGCACGTCGGCGTAGAGCTTACGGAAGATCCCATACACCTCATCTACTACGAATGTTTTCATCTCGGGCCGCGCGCGGTCATACTCAAGCATGTTTAGACCCATCGGCCGCGCCGTGTAGGCAGGATCGAAGTAAATGACGTCATCCATTCGCTCAGGAGGCACAGCCGCCAAAACATCTTCTATGTCGTTTCCGTGCGGATCTATAAAAGCGACGCCCTCGCCGTTTTTGATGTCTTGAATAAGCATGTTCTTGAGCATCCCCGTCTTTCCGGTTCCCGTTTGTCCGATGACGTAGCAATGCCGCAGGCGGTCCGCCGCATCAAAACGCACAGGGCGCTCTTCCGCGCCATAGCGATTCAAACCGATCGTGATACCCTCGTTCGGCATATCCACAGGCGCTGGTGTCTGCTTCGCAAAACTTCTCTTCAATTCACGCGATGTCGTAACACGTTCTGCCGTGAAGTGGAACATGGACGTTATTTCCGCTAGAGAAAGCGGGATAGCGTACGATGAATCAAAAACGCGATAACTGAAATCTCGTAGAAACGACGCTATGCTCCAACTCGAGACTTTCTTAAACCTGAGACGATTTCCTTTCGGATCATCGTACTGATTAAAGGGCGCGATCAGATTCTCCAGAATATCGTTGGCGCGCGCCTTATCCGGAGCGGAGGCCACAAGCCGTATTAGAGTGGGTACGACACGACTTTTTACTTTGCGTCCTATCGCTTCGGTCGCGACCTGATCCGGTTGACGCCGGAACGTACGATCTTTCTCCTCCTGTATCCGTTCCTTCGATTTGAACATCACATCGAACGTATCATAGAGCATCTCACCGACAGCGCTCTCCGGGACTTTTAGTGCTTTGTAGAGAACCTTTCCCCTCTCAAGACGCTTCAATATTTTTTTGTAGTGATGGTTGTAGCGGTCGTCTTCAGATGAAACGGTGATTTGCAGGGCCGCACCCTCGCCATGTTTCGCAATCTTTGCGAACGCCGCTAACGTGACGTTCATTGGATCGTGCTCAAACATTTCTGGTGTCTTAAGAGGATATGCTGGATGTTCGGCGAAAGTCGCGTATGCCGCCGCATGTTCACCTTCATAATTGAATATGTTGTAATCGCCGCGTTCTTCTGAAATGCGCGCGTTCGGGAACACTGACGATATGAGGCGCTCCGCCAAATCTTTCTTTTTGCGTGGTACAGCGAGGTACAGAGTTGCTGATTCCGTGCCTTCCGGAACGGCTATTTCAAGAGAGAAACCCTCGTGCCTCGAGATGAGGGAAACTAATCCCGCATAGAGCTGTTCCGAGGATGAGAGAATTTCCGGTAATTTCATCTGTCGTGATTCCTCTTTGCCACGCTCGCCGTGCGCCTGCGGATCGATTATGAAAAGAGCCAGGTCCAGCGCTCGCCGAACGCGCTTCGGTAACTGGGCGCCTCCTTGCGGGAGTCCCTCGGCAATGTAGCGCACAAGAACACGATGTAGATCATCCTCCAGATGCGGATTTTTGAGACGTGCAACAATGGACAAGACGTTTTTAATACCGCGCCCGGCAATCATTCTGATAAGTTCGTCCATCTGCACATCGTGCGCTTCCGGCTCCAACTTCAGGACATTATGAATGACGTCATGTTCAGGCAT
>DPYD01000075.1:1806-4009 GCA_003545515.1 Candidatus Kaiserbacteria bacterium
GTATTGAGGATGAATTACTCCCAGGGAAACGGAAGTGGCGTTGGCACTTCCTTGAGAAAATAGTCGGGGATTATTTCCGACATCGGCATCGTATAGAGACACGCCGTTTTTACTTTAGCCCCTTTGGATTCGAGATACTCTTTCGCAATNNGGCGATCGTTCCCTTCGCGTCGCACTTTAAGTACGTACATATCTTTTACTTTTAGGTACTTTGAAAGAAGAACGGCGGGAACAACGCCGCCGCGCGCAATACCTATGACAACATCAGGTATGTAGTCAATGATCTTTCCAAGACCTCTTATTTCTTGATCGAATTCATTCCAGTTCATATCACCTTTGCACCGATGTCGCGGCGGTAATACTTGCCTTCGAAATGAATTTTGTCCGCCGCCTCATACGCTCGATCAAGCGCATNNATGCCGGATATCGGGAAACCCTTTTCATATGCATCGGGGTAGCCGCCGGATGCAAGCACAATATTGACCGCGAAGCCGGAATTCCATTCAATCGTTTGCGATGTGAGATTGCCATCGACGCACGACTCGAACAAATCCAAGATATCGCTTTTTAAAAGCCGCATGTATACCTGACACTCCGGATCGCCAAAGCGAGCGTTGAATTCCAACACTTTTGTGCCACTAGACGATAACTTCAACCCCGGATACAAGATACCCGTGTACTCAATCCCTTTCTTCTTCAAAGCTTCAAGCGTCGGCCTTACGACACTACTCTCGATAGCGACCATTTGCTCCTCGTTCACAAATGGCAGTGGGCCAATGACGCCCATGCCACCAGTGTTCTTGCCTTCATCTCCTTCGAGTGCGCGTTTATGATCTTGTGTCGGCGGGAATAACTTGTACGTTGTACCGTCGGAAAGTGCATGAATGGAAATCTCAGGTCCATCTAGAAATTTCTCGATAACGACTTCGTCACCCGCATCTTTAAATGCACGATCGACCATGATCGTATGGAGCGCGGTTTCGGCTTCCGAGAGCGTTTGACAGACATACACTCCTTTTCCGAGTGCGAGACCACTCGCTTTCACAACGATAGGCGGCGCTTTAGCCCGAGCGTAGTCGAGGGCCTGTGCATAGTTTGAAAATACTTCAAATTCGGCGGTCGGAATGCCCGCTTCAGACATAAGTCGCTTGGAGAACGCTTTCGACGCCTCAATTTGTGCCGCGACTTTCGAGGGACCCCACACACGCAAACCGCGGGTTTTGAATACGTCGGTAATTCCTCCTGCGAGCGGATCATCCGGCCCGACAATGGTCAGTTCAACCTTATTTTCAGTTGCAAAATCCGCGAGTTTCTCGAATTCCATTACGCCGATGGGTACGTTCTCTCCGACGAGGCGCGTTCCGCCGTTGCCTGGCGCAATGTATAGTTTCCCTAATCGCTTCGATGATCTCAACTTCCACGCGAGCGCATGTTCACGCCCTCCGCTTCCGACCAATAAGACGTCTATCATGGACGTCATTTTATATCATTCTTTCGTCAAAATCTCCGGACCCTTTTTTGTGATGAGCACAGTGTGCTCAGCATGCGCAGTACGCGAACCGTCTTTCGTGCGATAGGAGTGGCCGTCTTTGTCGATAAAAAGCTCGCCGCTTCCAAGAGTCATCATTGGCTCTATTGCAATGACGAGTCCTTCTGCTAATTTTGCACCACTACCGGGCACCCCGAAATTCGGCACATGCGGCTCTTCGTGGATTGCCCGACCTACGCCATGACCGGCAAGGTTGCGAGGAAATCCAAAACCATATTTTTGCGCAACGCGTTCGACCGCGTACCCAATATCTCCAGTCGTCGAGCCGACGCGCGCCTGCGCAATACCCGCCTCTAGCGCTTCATATGTACCGGAGACGAGTCGCTTATCTTCCGGAGAACCTTCTCCTACAATAACCGTCTGTGCATGATCAGTGAAAAATCCTTTGTGCTTTATTCCAAAGTCAATGCATACAACATCACCCTCACCAAAAACAGAACCGTTTTGACCGGCCGGTGAATGGACGATAACGTCATTTACGGAAACACATACTCCCGAAGGGAATCCTTGCTCCCCCTTTTTCCCCTTGTATCCAAAAAAAGCCATTTCGTCGCCATCATGCGCGACCATCTCGCGTGCTTTCGTTTCAATATCCGCCGAAGCAACACCCGGCTTTACCATCTCACACAGCACGCGCACATGTTGCGCGAGACG
>DPYD01000050.1:0-13578 GCA_003545515.1 Candidatus Kaiserbacteria bacterium
CTGTTAGGACCGACTAACCCTTCGATGATCTCCATTGCGAAGGAAACCTTGTTCTTTCGGCGTGCGGGAATCTCACCCGCATTGCGGTTACTCGTGCCAACATTTTCACTTCTGCACACTCCAGTGTGGGTCACCCCTTCACCTTCATCGCAGTGCAGAACGCTCTCCTACCACACCCGCGCAAAGCGCGGAAACTCTAAATCCGAATATCGAAACTCGAAACAAAATTCAAATCATAAAACCCAAATCTCAAACGGCTCGTTTGGAATTTTGAATTTCGTGCTTGTGATTTGTTTCGGATTTCGTATTTCGTGCTTCGAATTTCTGTGCTTCGCACGGATATCCGCAGTTTCGGTACCATACTTAGCCCCGATTATTTTTGGCGCAAGATCTCTGAATGAGTGAGCTGTTACGCTTTCTTTGAATGGTGGCTGCTTCTAAGCCAACATCCTCATTGTCTCTGAAATCTCACCTCCTTCCTTGCACTTAGTATGAATTTTGGGACCTTAACTGGCGATCTGGGCTGTTTCCCTTTTGACGTACGGAGCTTCGCCCCCATCGTCTAACTGCCGTACTGACATGCTGGTATTCGGAGTTTGATAGGATCAGTGGCCTTGCGGCCTATCCGAACCTTCCAGTGCTCTACCCCCAGCACGAACATACGACGCAAGCCCGAAAGCTCTTTCGGAGAGAACCAGCTATTACGAGGTTCGATTAGCTTTTCACTCCAACCCACAAGTCATCCCAAGATGTTGCACAATCTACGGGTTCGGCCCTCCCGTCGCATTTCTGCGGCGTTCAGCCTGCTCATGGGTAGCTCACCTCGCTTCGGGTCTGATACATACGACGAACGCGCTATTCACACTCGCTTTCGCTACGGCTCCAGCCGATAAGGCCTTAGCCAAGCCGTATGCATCAACTCGTTGGCTCATTCTTCAATAGGCACGCTGTCGAGGCAACGCCAAATAAATGACGACCTCTCCAACTCCTTGTAGACATGTGGTTTCAGATCTATTTCACTCCCCTCACCGGGGTTCTTTTCACCTTTCCCTCACGGTACTTGTTCACTATCGATCTGAAGAAGTATGTAGCCTTACCAGTTAGTTCTGGCGAATTCACCCGAGCTTTTCATGTCTCGAACTACTCAAGAACTACAGCCATAGAGATGCTTTGTTTTCGAATACGGGGCTATTACCCTCTGGGGCCGCGCTTCCCAGCGCGTTCTTCTAACTAAGCATTTTGTAACTCTACGCAAGCTTTCGCTTGCACGCCGTAGCCTTATAACCCCCATCCCCTTAGACAGCTTCTAGGTACGAGCTGCAAGCTGCGAGAAAAAATGCATTTCTGCATCTCCTCGAAGCTCGAAGCTATTCGCTCGAAGCTATTTAAGTGGCTGAGTTTGGGCTCCTCCCTTTTCGCTCGCCGCTACTAAGGGAATAACTATTGTTCTCTTTTCCTCTCGGTACTGAGATGTTTCACTTCCCGAGGTATGCTCCACATACTGTTTAGAGTATGGGTTCCAGCCGTACTTTTGCACTCGAGTGTTCGGTAACTTTGATTAGTCAAACGCATGCGTTCGACCTCGCTTAGTAAACGTAACTCAACTTGCAAAAGTACGGCTGGAGGGTTTCCCCATTCGGAAATCTCCGGATCAAAGGTTGCTTAGCACCTCCCCGAAGCATATCGCAGCTAAACCACGTCCTTCATCGCCTTCTTCAGTCTAGGCATCCACCACACGCCCTTACTCAGAACTCTCGTTACGACATTTCTGCCGTCTTGCACCATCGCTCGGACGACGTGAAAGTAAACTTTCACGTCTAATCCTCGCTAGGTGCAAAAGGAATTCTGAGAACCGCGTTTCTACCCCGTGAGATGCGTTAGCTATCTCACCGAGGTTACTTTCTGCTCGTCCACTACAAGATGGACGAGACTTTTGTTTTTTGTCCCGCTCTTTCCGAAGAAAGGGCGGGATTCCTGCGTCCCATTTCGGAGACTTTAACCGAAATGGGACATTGTTGATTTTTGTGTCTCCAGCCGCTCTTCTTGCAAACATGCAAAAAGACCGACCGGATTATTTTCTCTTTTCAATTGTCAACGATCACAATATATGGCACTGAAAAAGGCCGCTTGTGGCGGCCCCGATTGCGCAAGAATTACCACGCGCTATCGTTGCCGTTTTTTCGTCCTGTTTCTGAACTCCATATACCTAAAGAGTATATTCTAGAGTGTTTCTAGTGTCAACCTAACGGTAAGCTTAACTAGTCTATACTAGCCCCCCGAGTGTTCGAGCAAAGCGGTTATGTCATCTTTATTAGCTTTATTAGTTTTGGAAAATCAGTTCCTCGGCGTCGGTGATGCTCATTTGCGCTTTGTAGTAGTATGTAGTTTCAATCATCTTGGAGATTTTTCGCGTCTCGATTCTGTGCCTCAATTTCTTCGAGTGCCAATTTACGTATTTCGGGGTCCTCTAGTGATTTCCATTCGCCATCGCCGTCTACTGTCAAAGTGAGTTGACGAAAAAATAAATTGAACCCCTCTCCAAATCCAATGCACGAAAGTTCTGATTTGAGTCCCGGCGTTGGCGTAATATCGTGCTCATCTCGATATGCGTGGACGAAGTCCCTTATTGTTTTCATCTCCCTCTCTGCGTCACGCTTTTCTGGTAAGCTTGGCGTTTCTTCGATGCCCATGTGGTAAAGACGTGCTTTTGATGTCTAAGATTGAATAGTATTATGCGGTCGTTAGTTATGTCCACCCTTGACGCGTGTGCGATAATCGTTTGTATTGTGATTTCTTGACTCCAGTTCTGGCCTTTTAAGCTGGAGTCAGGGAATTGTAATCACTGGCTGAGCTCTTGTGTTCAGTCACCGCCGGAGGATGCGGATTGGGCTTGGATTGGGCTTCACTATTCAAATCAGGGAGGAGTTGCTACAATTTCAAATTAGCTACATACCAGTCCACCGTTTCCTTCATACCATCTTCGAGTGAGATTCCAGAAGAAAACCCAAGATTATTCAGAATAGTAGTATCCGCCACAAGCCGAGTATCTGGTGTTTCTCCTGCCCTCATAGGAAGATGTCTGATTTTTGATTTAGACCCGATTATACGAGCAATCATATACGCGAGTTCGTTTACTGTTGTTTCTTCTCCTGTACCGACATCAATCGTTGCACCCTCTAAATTTTCATTTTCACCTATCATTATAGTTGCTCTCACCGCATCTCTCGCATGTATCAAATCCATTGTTTGAGTTCCGTTGCCCCATACCTGAATATCCTCGTTTTTCAGAGCCCAACGAATGAAGAAAGGAACCGCCTTTTGGCAATGAAATGATTGTCGAGGCCCATATACATTCAACCATTTGACTGAAACAGTGGGAAGCCCAAACTCATCGTGATACATCTTTGCAAAGCTTTCACCAGCTTGTTTTGTAATCGAGTATGTGTTTAGCCACACATTCGGTTTAGTGATATGAATGACCTTGGTTTTTCTTTTCAATGCGCCGTCCAAAATATTTAATGTTCCAAGTATATTCACCCTCGACGCTCGATATGCCTGCGTGATGAGTTCGCTGGTGCCAAGCAATCCGGCAAGATGGTAAACAACATCAAAGTGGGGGATTATGTCTAAAATCTTCTCCCTATCTGTAATATCGGCGATAATGGACTTCGGGTTTCGAATGTTCGACGTAACGCTACTTTTCAATGAGAGTAGCGTTACGTCATGTCCCTTTTCTTCCAAAAGATCATAGAGATGGCTACCAATAAATCCCGATCCACCGGTTATGAGTGCTTTCATGGTTTCGAGAACTTAGCGATCACATCTCTGTGTCCAAAAGCGATTAGTTCAGGTAGTTCATTCAAGGGGAAAAAAGCGACCTGCTGCGTCTCTCCTCCATCCGCCTGTAATAAACTCTCCTCCGCCATTTGAACACTGTAGACTAGATCAATGGATGTGTGCGCGAATGCGTCAGTGCATTCGATGCGATACGCATGAAGAAGCTTGGGATATGAACAAATCACTCCGGCCTCTTCTCTCAACTCACGCAAGACAGCTGCCTCGGGCTCTTCTCTTCTATCGATCATGCCCCCAGGAAGAGCCCAGTGTCCTTCGAATGAACCCTTGCCACGCAATACCATTAGCACCCTGTTTTCATGAATGACAAGCGCACTCACAACTGGATGAGGGTTGCCAGCTTTTACGCACTCGTACAGAATGTTCATGGTTCACTTCTCCTATATGACAGGTTTCGACCGCCCTCCTCTAATGGAAGGGGATTTGAATATAGCACAAAAATATCTCCTGGCATTATCGCTTTGGTAATCGCTTTGGTATTACATACTAGTCTTTTCATACTAGTCTACTATCCGGGTGTCCAGGGTTTCCAGATCCGAGTGTTCAGTTGTCAGAGTTTTCGGAGGACCCTGACTTTATTCCCTTGTCAACTTTCTCAAGCATCTTCCTGGCTTTTTCGAGGTCTTCCGGAGTGCTTATCTGGACCCACGAAGAGGTCTTTACTGCATAGAACGGTATTCCGAGTTTTTGTGCCGTCGCGAGTGTTGTTTGCGGCAGCCCATACTCATTACTACCGGCGGATTTAGGAAGCATGGGGAAATCGAAAATGCGTGTATCGAGCACAAACAAGTTTGCGCTGATATAACCCTTACCTTCGTGTGCGCCTTCTGCTACTTCGCGTATGTGGTGATCCTTGTCGAGTACAACGATGCCGCCTTCATGCGTCCCATCCACTTCTTGCACCAAGAGTGCCCAGCCGTCATCCGGCACAAGGCAACGCGTAATGTCTTCGTGCGCATATATATCGTCACCCATCATAACGAGGAACTTTCCTGAGAGTGCGTTTTTCGCCTGCCACAGAGCATCCGCCGTGCCTCCTACGATGTTATCCTGCTCTTCATAAAAGAGTTTCTTATCGCCGTATGAACCGCCGAGGTAATCGTGTATCACAGACCCGAGATATCCGACCACAATGATTACCTCGTCAATCTGTTCCGGAAGGGCGTCGAGCTTGTGTTCGATAAGTGTTTTGTTCGAGACTTCAAGGAGCGCTTTTGGTGCGCCGTCGGTAAGAGATCCCATCCTCTTGCCGCGCCCAGCCGCAAGAATGACACATTGCATCCCGTTAGAAGTAGGGCGCGAAAACGAAACAGATTCCGTGCCGTACTTGATTACATCTTATAATATCGATTTGCATACTTTTTATTGTACATCCGTCGTCCCCGCCCCGTTAGAGACTTCTTTATCTGAAACATATCGCACTGCGTGGTTGTATAGTACTCATGTTCGGATCCTCTAACAGGGCAAGACTTCTAACGGGATTGCATAGTTTGATTGTATCAAAAAGTCAGCAATGCGAAGCGCCCATCGCAATCCGCGCGACAGGCGCATGCAAAAGCAAACAGAGAGAGTTATCAGCGGTCGCGTCCGATTTCTGAACGAATTTTCTCTATTGTGCGAGCGGCAGCTTCTTTGCCACCAAGCCCAAAGGCCAAACCAGCCGCAATTGATACTGCAGCCACAAAGCCCATAAACAATATCTGGACGAACTCCGCCGCGACGCCAAGCTGGTTCAATACCGCCATTATGGCGATGATCCATACTGACCACTTCGCAACGCTACCGGCAAGATTTCCGGCATGTGCACCTGCTGCGCGAGCTGAACTGGCAACCACCTTCTTTACCACTTCCGCGACAACTGCCGCAAGAATAAGAATCAATACTGCAACAAAGACCTGCGGTAGATAGAACAACACCGTCTGGTAGAGGAAGGCAGTAACTGCATTGAGACCAATTATCTCAAGCGCGGCGACGAGAAAGACTATGATAACGAACCACTGAACAAGTATGCCCAGGAAAGCACCGACGTTTAGATTGAAGCCAGCGTCTCGTGCCATTTCATTCAATCCCGCCGCTTTCAAGGCATCGTCAATACGTAGTATTTTCACGACCTGGTCCACGACGCGATATAGAACCGCGGCAACAACCCATCCTAAGATGAACACAATTACAGCCACTATTATTTGAGGCAAAGCCTGTACAACTACTAACCATAGCTCTGCAAATGATTGTTGAAGTAGGTTTGCCGATTCCGAAACTATCATAATTGGGTAGGAAAAGTTAACGAATAAGCTTTTATAACGGTTCTCGACCTCTTATTCCTTAATGGTAGCATCCGACCCCCTGCCATGAAGCCGAGTTTTCAGTCCTGTGTGGATAGAGTTGAAGTATAAAGATAACCGGTTTTTTGCCTTTTATTTGCCCGGAAGCCCCTCATCTTGCTGAAACAACGCCCGTTTGAGCGAAGTATGGATCAATGCAAGTAGGAAAAGGTGGGAAATCAAAGCAATTGCATCTTATCCAATAGGATTAAATGAGGGTAATCCAGAGTATCCCGAAGGAGGCGATCCTGGATCGTTAGCCGATACCGGAACTCAGGAGTGGAAAAAACCGCATAACGTATCTCGCGACCAAACTGGGGTTCAAGAGTTCTGATTGCTCGTTCAAGGCGACCTTCATTCAGAGGGTCGCCAGCGACGATAATATCGACCGGCCTTGTAGGATCGCCCATAAAAGACCCTGACAAAATTATCGCGACTACCCTGCCGGAACGTTTCAATGTATCCACGATCTCGCGGTGTCGCACGGGATCTATTTCGTGGACAAACGAGGAAAGTGGACGGGCATATTTGAAGTCCTGATTAAAGAGCCATGTGTTCTTTTTTTGTTGTTTGGCTCGTATCACGCGTTTTGAATTATTAGCTAGCGTTATTGTGATCTTCCCCTTTTTTAATACCCCAATTTCTTCGAGATCTCGGATTTCCTTAACCGTTGAAACAATCGGCACATTCGCGCGCTTTGCCGCACTTTCTACAGTAAACGCTTCGAGGGGAGAGAGAGTAAAAATACGAACAATTCGAGCGCGATTCTTATTCCCAAGGAATGCTGTTAGGAAGTCCTTTGCCATACCAAAAAGTATACTCCGCACCCTAGTGTCCTGCAAAAAGACGACAAAACGACCCTATAGAGGGGTCGTTTTGTCGGTTGACAATGCGGTTATTATTTGAGAGCAAACCAGAGAAATGTTATTTCAACGTAACTTTTCCACCAACCGTCGTCGCTATGCTCCTCCTTGAAAACACCACAAGAGTACTTCATTTTTCTAAAGCGGATTACCGCTAAGAAAAATTGGTCACCCACGGTTTTCAACGAAAGACGTCCGCCGATGGTGGACGTCTTTCTGCTTTCCTTCTCGGGAGACCAAATGTTCTCCCGACCCCACTCAAGCCAGCGAGTAACCTTGAAGTATTATTTCAAGGATACTTTGCCGCCGGCTTCTTCTATTTTCTTCTTCCATGCCTCCGCATCTTCTTTCTTCACGTTCTCCTTGAGCATTGCGGGGGCACTTTCTACAAGGTCCTTCGCCTCTTTGAGACCAAGCGCCAAAACCTCTTTCACCACTTTGATGACGGCGATTTTCTGGGCACCTGCCGCAGTAAGTTCCACATTNNAGAACGGTCATCTTCTCAACTTCCTCTACCAATTTCTTAAACTTAGACGGAACCTCCACTGACCGATCGGAGGGAGTAGCGGAATTGTTCGATGTTCCTGTCGTAGCAGAAGGCGCTTCGGTGTTCTGCGTTTTCGCCGCACCCTGCACTTCCTCATTTACTTCTTCTGACATATCGATTGTAATTATGTTAACCACTAATTATTATTGCTTCTTCCTAAACCTCTACGGGTCGGACAGTTAGGTCTGTTGACCTGATTTATTCTCTGCGATGGAATTGAGTGCAATCACTAATCCCTGAATCGGAGAGTGTATGACGTTCGCGAACATGCCGCGCAATACTTGCATGGACGGAATCGTCGCAATTTCTTGCATCTCCTCTTGCCCTATGAGGCGTCCTTCAAAAAGTCCGCCGATGATGGAGAGCTTTCCTGCGAATTTCTTTCCGAATTCATGGACAAGTCGAGCCGCACCCGTCGCATCATCGCCAATACCCGTCGCAATTGCTACTTCGCCTTTGAGTGGTACATCTTCATGCTTACCTGCTTGCCGCGCTGTGCCCGGCGCAGGCAGGTGCCCCAAGTTCTCAAGAGCGCGTCGAATGAGCGTCTTTTTTGCGACGACATAGGATACATTCTCACTGCGCAAATGACGGCGCATGACCGTTTCATCGGCAACAGAGAGATCTGCGAAGTGCACAAAGACCGATGAAATGCCGCTTTTGAGAGTGCTTCCTAGTTTCTCAACTATTTCTTCTTTCTGTTTTCTTGTCTTCATGACAAATGAAAAACCTTCTAATCAAGGCCCTCTTATCCGCCAGTCGGCAGATCTCCTGAGAGTTTCGACCTAGGTAGGCGCGTGCGCTTGAAGACCTTACGGTCACCCACTTTCTCTGGCCTTGTATGCGACATAGTACAGATTTTGGATAGTCCGTCAATCACATTTACTTATCGCATGGATATGTCATTCTGTTGGTCGACGAAGAACGTCTGAGAAAGCGTCGCGAGGAAGCTGTATAGCGTACTCCCCGCTATGCGGCGTCGGCCAGCTACCCCTCAGACTAGCTGGCCGGCGTTTATCATTTTTTATATTCCAACATCGCCTGAATGGCCGCGGAAATTTGTTTTTCAGAATTCTGCGACACCTCGTACGTATTCACAGCCAAAGTAACGATAAAGCTCACACTTATGAACGTGAGAAAACCAAGCGTAAAACGAAAGAACGAGCTCGCAGGATTCATATAGAACAAGTATATAGTATTTTGTATATAGTATCCGATATGAATGCTAATCTCTGGAGGAAAACTGTTTTGTTTCTTGTCCTTCTCTTTTTTGCGCCAGCGTCTTTGTTTGCAGAAGGAGTCAATGCCGGGTTTCCTCCCCAGTCGGTATGGGTGTCGAACACGAGTGCGAGCGCTGGGGAAACGATTGAGATTTTCACTGCCGTCTACAATGGAAGCGCGGACGAATTTGCAGGCACTGTCGTGTTCAATGTTGACGGCAAGAAGGTCGGCGCGAAAAGCTTCGAGCTATCGGATGGCGCGAGCGAGCTGGTATCGGTGGAATGGAGAGCAACCGCCGGCGAGCACAGTATCGTAGCCACTATCGAGGGATCTTCTGGAGCAGTCGCGCAAAAAGAAACCGCGGCTATAAAAATTATCGTTGCCGAGTCGCCGCCCACGCCGATTAGAGATGCGACCGTAGCCGCTTCCGAAATACTCGCAGAAGCCACTAGTGCGGCGGTGCCTGTTATCTCAAATGTCGCAAATATTACGTACGAACTCATCGAGTCTCTGCGACTCGACGCTATATCGCGCCTCGAACGTATGGCGGCAGACACTATCTCTATGCAAGAAGACCTGGTTACGCCAAGTATTGCGGGAACAAGCACGTCGGCCGTTATGGGATTCAGTGAGTCCGCATCAAGTACTCCATCCGCACTCTCTCAAATGATTCATGTCGCTACTGCCGTTGCGCTAGTAGCTCTAAAATCTCGTGTGCTTTTCTATCCGCTCTTTATCCTCTCTCTATTCGTCATTCTCTACCTTCTTTTCCGTTGGGCAACCAAGCGCCCACGGGTGCGCTATTAATTTTAAAATCTTGAGCACCGCAAGTGTTTATGAGCCGAGCTTCGCCATTACCCCCGGCGCGGGTGCCGTCGCGCTGCCGTCGCCGTTTGTATCACCTCCTACCGAATCGTCGTGAATGGAGGTGAAATACACAGGATCTGGTGCAGTTCCCTCAATGGTGACCACGACGTTACCATGAAGTCTAAGGGAGGAGTCCGCTGCAAATTTGACCACCGTACCCGACCCGATAGAGAGTGAGCCGAACCGTACTTGAGTAGGACCTTCTATGACATGGGGACTGTTTTCTTTAGTCCATACTTCGTTCCAGCTCAAGTTCACACCTGGAGAAATAACGGTAGCCGCATGTATCGCGGATGGCAATGAAAATGCAAGTGTTGCAAGAGCAAAAGCCGCTGATAACTTCATGAAGCCGATTGTAGCACCGAGACTTTAACATTTGCGTGCCTTTTCCACACTTTTGCTCACCATTTTTTCACTTCTATTCTATTTTCTTCACGCCCTCAAGTGACGGGTGAAGAATGCGGCCGTGCCCATAACTCGCGAGAAGCGCTTGAATATCTTTCTGCTTCTCAATATGCTGTATTCCCTCCTCGTGCGCGAGTATCGCGCGCTCCGGTCGCTGGCTTGTGTAGTAGTCGAAGTAGCTTGACCAGCGATAGCCGCTCAAGAATTTCTGCGCGCGTTGTGTGTCTTTAATGCCTTTCTCTTTCCACTCCGGCTCCGCGATAGAAACCGGATTCAGATGCACATACGCAAAAAGCCATTTGTGGTACGGGTCTGTATCAACATGGCTACTTTTGAAAGGCCCCTGGAGAAGAGTCCCGCTATGCCCGTATTTAATATTAAAATACATTGAATAGCCCACTCCCACTTTTTTCATAAAGCGCGTTATCCCTTCGTCAGATTTCTGTCGCAACACAAGATGAAAATGGTTCGGCATGAGTGAGTATGCGAGCACATTGACTAGTGACTTATCCGCCGGATACCCAGAGAACGGTTCTCTGTACTTTTGCGCCTCCAATACATCCCTGACGAGCACTGACTTGCTGTGATTTGCGAGATGCAATCCTATCTGAAAGCGTCGGTAATCTTCGACGCTCGTAAATATCGCCTGTTTGTGAGCTCCTCTGTTGAAAATGTGATAGATCTCATCAGTAACCAATGGCGTGCTCCGCAACATATGAACATTATCTCAAGGAAATACCTACGCAAATCCACAGAGAACCGTTCTCTGTGGATTTCCGCGTTCCGGCGGCTTTACGCTCTATTGAATGGACTCTATAGCGCGCACAAAGGCAGGGTCGGTTTCAACGAGGCCGGGGGCGTCGCGGCGGAGCCGCTCGACTATTCCTAGCGCGTGATCGCGATCACCTGTTAGAAAATAGAGCTTTGCGAGATCATAGATTTCCTCGAAATTCCTCCCCCGCTCTTCTACAATATCTTTCATGAAGAGAAGCGCGTTCTGCCAATCCTCTACCGCGATGTAGTATTTGATAGCGCGAGATGCGGCACCTTTACCGCCACGTTCTTTATAGAGCACCAGTCCACCATCTGCCCACTTCTTTGCCGAAGCGCGCTCGTCTAACACCAAATACAGGTTAGCGATTATGTAATTCGTTTCTGCAAGATCAGGGACCTCTACCGCATACTCTTCGAGTATTACTATCGCCTCGCGATAGTAGCGCGTTCGCTCCTCTACTCCTTGTGCCCTGTCCCCTTTCTTGAGTGATATGTTCGCGAGGATGTATTTACCTTGTGCGCGCTGTGGTGAGAGTTCTACCGCACGCGCCAAGACCGCGCGGAGGAATTCCTCGTCTACATCCTCTTCGGGCGGGGCAGAATCCAAAACGTGCGCAAGATACACGGCTGTGCGCGCGTCGTACGGATAGCGCTCGTAGTTCTTCGTTAAAGTCTCGAGTGCATAGCGATACGCCCTGACACGCTCTTGCCCTTCCAACATGACCTGCTGCTGGTCGGTGTACATTGAGTATGCCTGATAGCCGTATTCGAGGTCAGCATATGTTCCGAGCGAAAGCCCTTTTTGCATTTGCGTTATCGAGCGGTCCACGTCGATGACATGATAGAGGTATCCTTGCGCGAGCGCGAGATTCGCGCGCAGAGGCTGNNTACCGTGCCTGCGTACGCAAGCACAGCGGCAAGTATTGCAAACAAGAACCAGAGCGTCATCGCTGTGTCGAACACAAAGAAGTTTTGTAGGGCGTATACGAGTGCCATCAGCACTACATATGGGCCGTAGCCCCTGAAAAACACAGAGAACCGTTCTCTGTGTTTTTCGGAGACTTCCTTTTTGTAAAGGCGCCATCCGCTCCAGCCGAGCCCCGCGATGATGCCTGTGTAGAGGAGAACGCCGAGTATTCCGTACTGCACGAAGTAGTCGAGATATGCATTGTGCGAGCGGTCGAACCACTCTTCAAGGATGTCGCCCGGGTCATAGACTCGATTGAAAAGCACATCTACGTGTTCGGCGCCGTAACCCGTAAGTGGTTTAAGCTTCGCTTCCTCAAACACGTTTTTCCATACAAACAGTCGACTGGAAACAGTAACGTCGTTCAGTGAAATGGAGGCAATGCGACGAACTGGTTCAAAAGATGACTCGGAAAGCGGGCTACGGAACATAAAGAACAAACCTGCGAGGACGACAGCCACGAGGAGTCCACCGCGCGCATAGGTGTGCATGCGCCCACTTGCTCCGAGCGATTTATCCTGATCCTTGCCGAAGGAAGTTGAGGATCCTCCTTTCAGTGCGAGATACACTGCCGCGAGCACGCCCGCCATGAAGAGCGCCAACAATGTGCCGCGGGTTGCCGCCAAGATGATAGCTAGCAACTGAAGCCCTGCCCCTATTTGAAGGGCTCTTAACCACCGCCCACGGTACTCGCTCAATACGGCAAGAGACGCGAAGAGCGTCATTCCAAGATATGCGGCGAGGAATGCTGCATTGCCGAAGGTTGCGCCAAAGCGCCCGCGAGGCTCAGCAATTACGGGAATATTCATACCGGAAACAGATTGGAGCCATTGCAAAACAGCATACACAGCAACAAGAGAACCGACCCACGCCGCGACTGAAAAAAGTTTTCGCAGAAACTCCTTATCTGCGTAGAGAAGAATGAGGTAGAAAAACCCAACCGCAGCGGTCAGCGTCAAAAGCCCGTCGCCACGGTCGAAGATAGACCAGAAGCTGTGGTAAAAATCAATACCGAGAAGAGACGTNNCCGGAAAAGCAGTGTCTTCGGCGCGACGTAGGGATACAAAAGGCCGTCAACATATACCAACGGAAGCAGGGCCGGCGCCAGCAAGACCCAAGGAAACCATTTGGCAATTAGCGTTACCATTGCAAAAATTATAAGGAGATCTATTCCAAAATGAATTCGCCAAGGGTACCGTTCAGTTGGTTCTCTGCTTGTTTGATTGCCTCCGTATTTTCCGGCATACGCATCTTTAGAAACTCGACTCGAACATTTTGGTACTGAAGAATAGGTTGAGCATCAACCATTGCGTCATACGCTATGCGAGCGCTCTCATATGCGCCAAAGCGCTCCAGTAACTTCCCCAGATTGTGCCACGCGAGCCCTGTGTTCTCTGGATCGATGGCGATCGCCCGCAATAAATTGTCATATGCACCCCTGCCGTCGCCGAGTAATTCATACTGATTCGCGAGCGAAACGTAGAGTTCGTAATCCGTATACCCTTCCTGTCCGAACAGCTCCTTGAGTCGTGTGATATCTGTGCGTCCCTTCTCTTCAAACTCCGCCTGACCCGTATATGCGCCCTGAAAATCCCACGATGTCACTTCTTCGCCCGCAACGAACTCAAATGGATACATGGCCGGTCGAGATGTGTACCACCATGCGCCAACACCAAGAATTACAATAGCGAGACTGCCAACAATAACAAAGCGATACTGTGTGTTTTCCATTCAGAGAGTATACCAAATCTTATGAGC
>DPYD01000050.1:13605-16956 GCA_003545515.1 Candidatus Kaiserbacteria bacterium
GCGATCATGAATCCTTGCGCATTCAGGAATTGTTGGAGTGCGCGCACATCTTCTCCCATAGTGCCGATATCCAAGTCACGGGTGAACGATGAGGATGACGGGGTTGGCGCAGATGGAGTCGAAGGAGTTGAGGTAGAAGCCCCAATACCCCCCGAATTCACGAACGCACGGGTCTTCGGTCCAAAGTATCCGACGGCTGGAGAGATGCCATTCGCCGCTTGGAATGCCGCAAGTGCGGCGCGAGTTAGACCGCCGAACATTATCGTCTCGTTCCCCGGCGAACCAGGGCCGCTTTCGGTCACCATAAAGCCGTTCGCGTTCAAGAACTGTTGAAGCGCGCGGACATCCTCACCTGTCCCGCCAACTTCGAGATCGCGAGTGAATACGGTACTCGCACCCAGCAATTGAGTTAGTTGAGTTTGAAGCGCCTCCAACTGCCCCTCCAACGCAATCATGTCAGACGTATCGGACGTTTGTTCGGTCGTTGCTGTAGTGGTTGTAGCTGCAGCGGTTGTGGTTGTGGTTGCTGTTGTGGTAGTGGTTATAGTACTGCTTCCACCGCCTCCGCCACCACTGCTGGTACCGACACTTCCGGTAGCGGATGCGCAGAGTGAAGTCTGAGGAGTGACGACCAAAGTGAGTGCGCCGGTCGCGAGATATCCGAGCTTCGATTGTGCACTGGTACAAACATTTGTAACTTGGTCGGTCACTGTATTAACACTGAAAACATTGAGATTAGGCGCCGTCATATCAATGGAGGAGCCGGACGCAAGAGTAACGGTGAAGTCAGTGCTACTGACCACTATACTCTCGATTTCCGCACTTGCTCCCGTAACATTGACGGTGATGCCGTTCACCGAGAGCACCACCGTGTCGGTCGTAAGCGTCACGTCGTTATACGCCGCAAACGCGAACACAGGGGCGAGGAGCAAGGCCACTGAACCGCCGATGAGAAGTTTTTTCAGGTCTATAACGGTATTCATGAGAGTTTGCTAGATGAAGCTGATAAAAAGGGCTTCTACCTAGCGAACTGCCCAGAAATTGAAGGAGTTAATGCCTGTGTCAGCGGCGTAGGAGGGTGTTGACGTCGCCATATTGAAGACGCGAATTTGGATCGTGTCTGTTGCGCTCGATGAAGCTGCTTGAATGACAAAGTTTTCTGGGAGCGAACTTGTGGCCTGCACGAACACACGGTCGGTTGAGGCCACTCCTGTCGCGTCTGCACATAACAGCGTGGCTGATGAGGTAGCGGCTACGTTGAGACTTGGGGCAGTGCAGTAGCCGAAGATCAAACCGTTAATCGTCGAGACATCTACCTCATCTCCGACTTTAATAGCCGAGGTACTTGCTGTTCCGACGAGCACTAAATTGTCCGCACCTACAGTAATAGTGCCGTCCGTAGCATTTGAGATTGTCTCGCTATTTCGAAGCGTGATAAGACCAGTAGAATTAATTGTTGTCGTCGCTGTACCGCCGAAGTATGCGGTGTCGTGGACCGAGAATCGTGTCGAGGATGCTTGTATCATTGAGGTGAGACCCGTGAGCGTAGAAGCGCCTGTTACGCTAAGCGTCCCGTCGGTTGAGACGTTTGTGCTAATTGTCGTCGCCGCCTGTACGCCGCCGACCACCAAAAGAACGCCTGCGACGACCGCAATCGTCATTGCAATCCAGTTGTTGTTTCTTATAAATGAGAGAGTTTTCTCCATATCCTATTTATTATCTTTTATAATCTCTTGTAATACATCCTCAACTAATGAGAATTGAAAACTGCGGACTCGACCCGCATTTCATACTCGCATTGTAAACCCCCTTTAGGGGGTAAAGAGATTTTTCAAGATAATGCTGTGGATAACCCGCACACTTATGATGGTGTTGTGTTTTTATTGCCAGAACAGCGTTAGATACAAAAAAGAACGTATCTTCACCGCTAGTGCGAATAATGACGAACTCCC
Source organism: Candidatus Kaiserbacteria bacterium (assembly GCA_003545515.1). Taxonomy (GTDB): domain Bacteria; phylum Patescibacteriota; class Minisyncoccia; order Phycocordibacterales; family UBA2100; genus UBA10103. The sequence continues at coordinate 15,558 of DPYD01000050.1, forward strand.
CCGAAAACACGGGGCAATGACACCATCATAAGTGTGCGGGGATAACCCCATGAGATAGGCGGAGGTCGCCATCTCACGGGGCAGGATTTGTTTAGCGACGCGTCCACAGAGAACCGTTCTCTGGGAATTTAGTGTGTGCAAAGCAAAAACCCCCTCTTTCGAGGGGGTTTTGCGTACCCGTCCGAAGCCGTTAGGCCTTCGGAGAGTTGTTGGGCCAAATTCCCAACTGGAGGTTTGCGAATTGTCGCTTCGTAAACCTGAGAAGACTAACGGCTTACTAATCGGCCCGAGAACGGTTCCCAATCGTAAGCGGAAGCGTCTTCACGAGATAGTCGTCGGTCCAGTCAGCCGTGGTCTCGCTGTGCACTGTCGCGATCGACGAGCGATCTGTCCAGATGAACGACGTGTCAGCGTCGCCAAGGGCGTTCAAGACCGTGGCGTATGCGGCAGTCGTCGTCGCACTAGTAGCCGGATTCGCGATCGAGACGTCGACATAGTCACTGGCACCAGCGTTAGCGACCGTGCCGCGGAACTCGTAGGTCACCGTGCTACCTGCAGAGATCTGTTGCTCGCTGGTTGCCTCGAACGAGATGGTGTCGGTGCCCGCAGCCGCCGGGAATGCTTCCAGGCCGCCTAGGAGATCGCCAGTCGTCGTTGCGAAGTTACCTGCGATCGAGTTGGAGCCCTGCCACAACTTCACCGTTGAGGTCGGGCCGATGTCCACCGCAGCCTTACTGACCGTGAAGGTTATGTACTTCCATCCGATGTTGCCTGCCGCGTCAGCCGTAACGTTGAAGCGACCCAAGACCTGGTCGGTGCCGTTGGAGAGCGTCGAGGTTATCGGAGTTGACGAGAGNNTGAGGTCGCCGGCAGCAAGCGTGGTGCTTGCAGTACCTGAAGAGTCAACCGCGCGGAATCCTTCATTGGCGTCGAGCAAGACCGTGATAGCGCGGCCGGCTGTTGCGCCGGATGCGATAGTCGGAATTGAGACGTAGACATCGAGGTTCTGCTCCGTGTTCTGCGGAACGTAGAACGTGAGTCCTGTGAAGGTCGCCGTCGAGTGCGTCTGTCCTGCGCCCGTTGAAAGCGCGAGAGCCGCTGAAGCACTTTGTATGGTGCCCGCCGCATCCTTGTACTTCAAGGTTACCGCCGAGACCGAGGTCGCGGAGTTAGCCGGAACCTTGACTTTGAGTTCCTGCACCGTGAAGTTTGAGTACTGCGCCGTGAACTTGAAGTTGCCGACGTGTACATCGGACGAACCGGCAACCCCATTCGCGTCGTCTGGGCTTACGCCGACTGCGTCGGTAAGCGTACCGCTTCCGACCGTGATGGTCTGGAGACTCACGTCAGAGCCGATGGTGGTCGACTGTGCTGTGACAGCGCCGTTGCCTCCCGTCGT
>DPYD01000070.1:0-15290 GCA_003545515.1 Candidatus Kaiserbacteria bacterium
GCACGATTCCATATATGGAACTGTTGCTAAATGAGTGTTCGAGCCCGATTGCGCGCGCGGATTCCTGAAGCCGTACAAGGTGGTCATCAAGAAAGCGCGGAGTGCCTCCCGCGACGCGAATAGACTCATACACGCCGAAACCATACTGATATTCGATATTCGAAAGCGGAATAACCGCTTCTTCAACAGGTTTGAGAGTTCCATTATGTGAGAAATATTTGAATTCCATATGCTCACTCTCGTTTAAATTGATAATGGGCTCTTCGCGTCATAGTTTTGGTGGGCGAGGAGAGACTTGAACTCTCACCCCTTTCGGGACACGGTCCTAAGCCGTGCGCGTATACCGTTCCGCCACTCGCCCCGTAAAGGCGAGTATAACTTTTATTTTGTCCCCCCGTCTAGTACTTAGAAACACCACGGTTTTCCAACACTCGCTCCGCTCGTTACCTTCCTCCACGGGAAAACAAATTGTTTTCCCGACCCCTTTCACCCTAGTTGGGGCATTCACTCTGTTCATGTCCCCCCACTAGGAATCGGACCTAGGTCAATTGCTTAAGAGGCAACTGCTTTACCATTAAGCTATGGAGGGTTAAGTGATTTTACATCAAAGAATGCTTCTTTGAAGTATGTGCCGAGGGCGGGGCTCGAACCCGCACGACGTTTTAGGTCAAGGGGACTTAAATCCCTCGTGTCTACCAATTCCACCACCTCGGCATCGCCCACCTGTACGATTCGCAATAAGGAGGACGTGAGGTCCGGGCGGGAATCGAACCCGCGCATAGAGCTTTTGCAGAGCCCCGTGTTACCACTTCACCACCGGACCGCATGGTCCAATATATCACGCACTATCCATTTTTTCTCGTCAGTTCGTCAGTTCGTCAATTCGCTGNNCTGTGACCCTTCAAGTAATCGCGAAAATCGGTGCGATTGCGTTTCGCGAACGCGAGCGCCGTTTTCTCGAGATGTTCGGGAAGAACGGAAAGAAACACTTTCACGTTCTTGAGGTCTGGAGAAATCTCTGCGCGCGTGACTGTTATAAGTGAGCTCCCGGATTGCGGAGTGTTTGATGAACGCGCGAAAAAATCGGCTGCCATGTGCGCGATAGTTTCAGCGGCCTTGATTTGACGATGAGACATTATGTACATCACGTAACTACACGGTAGATGTAGTAAAACATTCTAGAATATCCCCCTGCGCTATTTCAAACACCGATTCTACCTGCGCGCCGAATTCGCTTCCTGCATCGACTCGCTCCACGTTCTGTTTGTGAGATTGAAGGTTCTTGAGTTTTCCTATACCTATCGTGGTTTTGCGCCGCTGAATACGTACCGAGGCATTCCGCACGATATATCCTTCGGAGACGGAACCTCCGATTACGCGGGTATTCTTTTGACTTGAGAATTGTTTTAGGATTCGCGCGCGCCCGACGATTTCCTCCACCTCTCGTTTGGGGCGAGTTTCTCGCAGGATCTCCTCGATGCGTTCGGTGAGTTTGTATATTATGTCGAATGTTTCAATGGTAACGCCGCACTGACGAGCGCGTTCCTCAGCGGTTCTCTCCACGCCCACATTGAATCCGATGACGTTGACGCGCGTTGGGCTTGCGGAGGCCGTTTTTACGTCATTCTCCGAAATATTGCCGACTCCCGATTGCACGATGCGCACAGATGAATGTTCATCGCCCATTCGTGCGATTTCATGTTCAATAGCTTCAAGGGAGCCGGTCGTGTCTGCACGGATAACAATAGATAAAGCGAAGTGTCCGCCGGGCTCGGCATTCTCGGCGCTTGATGTTTGTCGGGAAGCAATGCCGGACTGTATGGCGATCGCATCCGGTCGGGCTTTTTCCGCCTCTCGTTTGTTCTTGTAGCTTGAAAATTCAGAACCGACCTCTGGGAGTTCATCGAATCCGGTGAGTCGTATTGGTGTCGAGAAATTTGCTTCGCGGATCGTAGACCCCGTATGGTCTTCCATTATGCGCACGGGGGAGATGGCACTACCTGCGCGAACCGCCATGCCTTGCTTGAGGACCCCGTTCGTGATTATTAGGGTTGCCGCGATTCCGCGTCTTGTATCGCGATGCGCCTCTACTACATATCCGGAGGCGGGAGGAATTGGGTCGCCCTTCAACTCGCGTAATTCTGCAACAAGAAGAATAAGGTCGAGGAGTTCGTCAACGCCGGCCCCTGTTTTTGCGGATATGGCGGTCCAGGGCACATCGCCCCCAAGCTTCTCAAGGAAGACTCCATGCTCCATGAGAGAGGATTGTGTGCGCTCGATGTTCGCGTTGGGTTTATCTATCTTATTTAATGCGACGACAAATGGTATGTCTACGCTTTTGATGCTTGCAAGCGCTTCCAAAGTTTGCGCTTTGACACCGTCGTCCGCGGCGACAACGAGAATTGCGATATCCGCAATAGTAGCACCGCGTGCACGGATAGCTCCAAACGCCGCATGACCCGGTGTGTCGATGAATGTGAGTCGTTTACCCTTGTGCGTTACTTCGTATGCGGCGACATGCTGGGTGATACCGCCTGCTTCTTTTTCGACGGTATTCGTTTTACGTATGAAATCGAGAAGCGTTGATTTTCCGTGGTCAACGTGTCCGAGGACGGCAACAATAGGAGGACGCTCTGTCAATTGTGGGATTCTTGCGATCATAGAGTGATTGGAAGGCCATAGAGGCAGTGATGGAAGGAGTATAGTCCAGAAACTCAAAAGCACAAAACACAGGAACCAAAACACAAATAAAGGCGAAAAGCACAAACACCCGAAAGTATCAAAGGGTTTGTACTCTGTGTTTTTCGCATTTTTGCGTTTTATTTGCGCTTTGTATATGTCTATGTTTTGTGATTTCTGAATCGGTGCTTGGAATTTGAGATTTGTTTAGAATTTAGGAATTAGAATTTAGAGTTTCTTCATGTACACTCTTCTGAATGGGAATGTTCCGTAAGCGACGTATATACCTCGATTACGCCTCGGCTCCGCCGGTTTTACCGGAGGCACTCCGCGCTATGCGCGAGGCCGAGCATCTCATCGGAAATCCTGGCGCTATCCACGAAGAGGGTGTTGCGATGAGAGCCAAACTTGAAGACGCGCGAGCGCGGATAGCTGCGCTCCTCGGAATAAAGGCGCGCGAGATCGTTTTCACTTCCGGCCTTACCGAAAGCAACAATCTGGCCATTTTGGGTTTTGCGCGGAAATTGCTCTTGTCGGGCGGAAATCTCGATGATACTCATTGGATTGTGAGTGCAATCGAACACGATTCGGTGTTGGAATGTTTTGCGGAAATCGAACGTCTTGGAGGAAGTGTCTCTCATGCAAATCCCGACATGTACGGCAGTATAAAGCCGCAGGAGATTGTGCGTTTGCTACGGAAAGAAACAGTTCTTGTTTCCGTTGGATGGGCGAATAATGAGATAGGGACAATCCAACCGCTCACGAAGATTGCTCACATACTGCGCGCGTATGAGAAAGAGCAGGGTACGATAGTGGCGCTCCATGCTGACGCGGGTCAGGCGCCGCTCTATCTTCCGACAATCGTTAATAGTCTCGGAGTCGACCTGCTCTCGTTTGGCGCGAACAAATTGTACGGCCCACATGGTATCGGCGCGTTGTATATCGGGAGCCGCATGCTTGCCGGAGGGATAGCGCCTATTATCATGGGCGGCGCGCAAGAAAAGGGGATACGGGCTGGAACGGAAAGTGTCACGCTTGCCGCCGGTTTTGCGGCGGCGTTCGAGGTAGTTGCGCGCGAGCGCGATGCGGAGGCGAAGCGCCTCTCTGAACTGCGCGACACTCTCGTCCGAGAACTTTCTGCTGGCATTCCCGACCTTGTAATAAATGGAGATTTAAAACACGCTCTTCCGCACATGCTCAACATTTCCATTCCGAACATCTCGAGTGAATATATAGTGCTTGCGTTAGACAGAGAAGGTATTGCCATATCGACGAAAAGCGCATGCCGCGAAGGGGAGCAGGCCTCGCATGTAGTGGCTGAATTAGGAGGAGAATCTTGGCGCGCGAAGAACACTCTGCGCTTTTCGCTCGGCAAAGAAACGGCGCAAAGCGATGTAGAACGCACCGCGCAGGCCTTGCGGCAGACAGTAGTAGATTTTCAAACGCGCTCTTAATTACCGTCTTCCTGATAGTGTGCGCCGGCGCAGACAGGTTCTGTAGCGATTTCCTCATTCTGAACGAAGCGAATCCGCACGCCGAGCGTCTGCTCGTACGCATTCGAAAGTGTAGCCCGCGCCTCGAATGCATCTTCTCCGGCCTGCAATGTTCGAACGTATTGAAGCGTTATTTCTGAAATAGAAGCCCGCGGTTCTTGTGGCGCGACAGACTCATCCAGTCGGGGCAAAGCAGGGTAGGCCTGCAGGTCTTTTGCGGACGGGAGAAAATCCCAGTACCAAATTCCCTGTACGGTTTTTACGCCGTGTCGCATTTCAATTTCGTGCCCGAGCCTCTCTTGGATTTGCGAGCGCAAAATCTCATGTCGCTCTATCGACACATCACCATAGCTGGGCGGTGCGTCGATCGGTGGAGGTATCACTAAAGGGTCCCGCTCGAACTGCTCACGGAATGAACGGATAGTGTCGGCGGACGGTTCGCTCGGCGCGTGCCCTTGCTCTTGAGCGCGTAAGAAAGATTCTAGGACGTGATTATGCATCTCGCACATCACTCCTACTTCTTCATCCGAGGGTAAGAGTTCCGCAGGATTTCCCTCATAGAAGCGCTCGTCGGGGTCGCCGCGCGTGGGAGGAGCAAGCCATTGTTCTCTTTCACCCATCACATACCACCCCACGTGTTCTGCCGTATCGGTCACAACGCCTCTGTGTAATGCTTCAATGCCATCGCGCCACGATGCGTCCGGCGGTATCTCGGCACTATACGAAGGTTCCGCGTGTGCAAGAAATGACGCGAGAGCCGCTGCCGATAAGGGTTTAAGAATTTCTCCAATCTTCCTTTCGTTTGGACCCCTCTCCATGCAGTTTGAGAATAGCATACCTCCGGTTTTTGCGTGAGACTGATAAGAGTGGTATATTGCATTCCATGAATCCCGTTAGAAGTAGCGGACGATGGTATACACAAGAATCTTATACAGGTCGCAATTATGAGCCATAATCGAGCAGGGTAAGAAGTACACTGTACTTCCGCGCCCTACTTCTAACGGGATGAACATTGAGCAACTCACTAAATCGCAACTCGTCCTTCTGGCACTTCTCTTGTCGTTCGTCACCTCTATAGCGACGGGCATTGTCACTGTAAGTCTCATGGATCAGGCGCCACCGGTCATCGCGCAGACTGTAAACCGCGTCGTTGAACGCACCATTGAAACGGTCGCTCCCGCAAGCCAAGCGGCTGCCTCGGCTACGGTGCGCGAGCGCACTGTTATTGTGCGAGAATCAGAGCTTATTTCGCAGGCGGTCACGAAAGTTTCTCCGAGTATCGTACGTATTTATAGCAATTCTTCCGAAAAGGCGACATTTTTAGGACTCGGCATCGTCATGAGTGCAGACGGCGTCATTGTAAGTGACTCTTCAGTATTCGGCGCATCGTCGACAACGGCAATCGCGCTTCTTGATGGCACGCGTTTGAACGCCTCTCTAACGAGTCGGGATGCGGCGACGGGTCTTGCGTTCCTTCAAGCGACATCGACGGATGAAGCGCAGGTCACATGGAAACCTGCGGTTGTCACGGGTAGTAATCCTATCCTAGGCCAGACAGTTATAGCTCTTTCGGGACGAACGGTCGTACGTATAGAGGACGGCATAGTTACCGCGCTTATTCCGGGGGAAGGGGAATCTCCGGCGAGTTACGCCGTTGACACAAACATTTCTCCTGATTCCGTTATGGCGGGTTCTCCCTTGATAAATACCAATGGTGAGATCGTCGGTGTAAGTACAAGCATCTCGCGCGCGTCATCCCCGAAGGGGTTTCTTGCGTCATCGGCGCTCATACAGCAGGCCGCTGGCGATACTCAAGAGTCTCCAAAAACTTCAGAATAGAAGACAAAGGAGAGCGGCGGAGAAAATGCCAATCTCGCGTCCCGCGCTTTTATCGGTTATACTGCATGTGGTATAGATAACAGATATAGGTAATATATTTCGTATATGGCCCCCTTTCATAATTACACTACGAAAGCGAAAGAGGCGATACACCGCGCGCATCAACTCGCGGTCGAACGCGGGCACAATCAAGTATCCACCGCGCATCTCCTCGCGGCGCTCCTCATGCAGGAGGAGTCCATGGTTCTGCCGATGCTTGAACAGCTGGAAATAGACATTGCCCACTTCACAGATTCTGTCTTAGAACTCATCGAGGGTGGTTCGGGAAATACCGCCGTGTCTCCGTCGTTCCAGCTCTATTTAACGCCGGAACTCGTGCGTGTCTTTGAAGCGGCACCCCGAATAAGCGCATCATTCAATGACCAGTTCGTCTCGCCGGAACATCTGCTCCTGGGTCTTATCGAACATCCCGGCCCGGCCTCTGATGTTCTGACGCGTTTTCGCATTGACAGAGCCGCACTCGCGCGCGTCCTTTCCGACATAAAAGAAGGGAAGATACGCGATGTAGATGAGCCGAAAAAGCCACGGGCATTGAGTCGCTTTGCGCGCTCGCTTACAGATCGTGCACGAGAAAACAAGCTTGACCCCGTTATCGGGCGCGATACGGAAATAATACGTGTTGTGCAAATACTCTCGCGTCGCACAAAGAACAACCCAATTTTGATAGGTGAGGCGGGCGTGGGAAAGACGGCTGTTGCCGAAGGGTTGGCTCAGCGCATCGCTTCTGGAGATGTGTCGGAATCCTTGCGTGGAAAAGAGCTTGTCCAGCTTGATCTTGGACTTCTCATAGCAGGCACCAAATATCGCGGAGAATTCGAAGAGCGTCTGAAAGCCGTTATGCGGGAAGTGGAACGTTCGGAAGGGAAGATAATCCTTTTCATAGACGAACTTCATACGCTCGTGGGTGCTGGCGCCGCGGAAGGATCCATGGATGCATCCAACATGCTTAAGCCCGCCCTCGCACGCGGGGAAATCCGCGTCATAGGAGCCACGACCCTTAAGGAATTTCAGCGACATATTGAACACGATCCCGCGCTTACGCGTCGGTTCCAGCCCGTCTACGTCAATGAGCCGTCCATTGAGGATGCCATAGCAATATTGCGCGGTCTGAAAGAGCGCTACGAGCTGTACCATGGTGTCCAGATCACAGATGATGCAATTGTTGCCGCCGTCCAGCTTTCCACCCGCTACATCACGGAAAGATTTCTTCCCGACAAAGCCATAGACTTGATAGATGAAGCGTCGTCCGCTCTGCGTCTTTCCCTTGAGAACAAACCGCCGATTCTCGAAGAGGCGCATCGGAAGATAACGCGGCTTGAGATAGAGCGCGAAGCGCTGAAGAAAGAGGCGGAAGGGGCTGAAGGAAAGGCGCGGACCCGCGTGCGTTCCATAGAGAAAGAAGTAGCCGATTTGCGAGATTCCACGCGAGAGCTAGAACTCAAATGGAAGAATGAGAAAGAGACACTCTCGGAGATGAAGCGCGGTAAAAGTGAACTTGATAAAGCGCGCGTTGATGCCGACGCCGCAGAAAGCGTGGCTGATCTTACAAAGGCCGCAGAGATACGCTACGTTAAGATACCGACTCTTGAGAAAGAGGTAGATGCCGCGACAAAACGTTTGAAGAAGCTTCAGGCAACGCGGCGGATACTGCGGGAAGAAATAACCGCAGAGGATATCGCCGAAGTTGTCTGTCGTTGGACAGGTGTCCCTGTAGCCCGCATGCTCGAAGAAGAGGCGGAGAAACTCTCACGTATGGAGGCGGAATTAAAGAAGCGCGTAGTCGGGCAAGATGAGGCGGTCCAGAAAGTATCTGACGCTATCAAAAGAAGTCGTGCGGGTATAGCAGATCCAAATCGTCCTGTCGGAAGCTTTCTCTTTTTGGGTCCTACCGGCGTTGGGAAGACAGAATTGACGCGCGCGCTTTCGGGATTTCTTTTTGATACCGAGAAATCGCTCATTCGTGTTGATATGTCGGAGTATATGGAGAAACACTCGATTTCAAAGATGATAGGTTCACCCCCGGGCTACGTGGGGTACGATGAGGGCGGAGGATTGACAGAGCTTGTACGTCACCGACCATACTCCGTTATCCTGTTTGACGAGATAGAAAAGGCGCACCCAGAAATTTTCAACATTCTCCTACAGGTCTTGGATAACGGGCGGCTCACAGATGCCAAAGGACGCACTGTTAATTTCAAGAACACCGTTATCATTATGACCTCCAATATTGGCGCCGAACACATAGACAAAATGTCGGGCCTTGGTTTTGGAAGTGGAGTTTCGCGGACCGAGATAGAGCGTTATGAGCACGTGAAGGAAAAAGTCATGAGCTCGCTCAAGGAGTTTTTCCGTCCGGAGTTTTTGAACCGACTCGATGAAATAGTGCTCTTCAACATCCTCGCTCCTGACGCGATCGGGAGCATAGTTCGTATGCAGGTTGAGCTCGTCGCTAAACGTCTGGAAGATAAAAACATCAAACTTTTGCTTTCCGAGGGTGCGCTAGGGCATCTCGCTAAAGAGGGCTACAACCCTCAATATGGCGCTCGTCCTCTTAAGCGCCTCATTCAGACAAAAATAATGACGCCGGTTGCGAACATGATGGTAACAAGAGGGGTCATGGAGGGTGGTTCTGTTTCAGTTGATTTAAAAGATGGTGAATTTACGTTCGACGTACGCAAAGGCCCCGAAAGGGTTCGTGGAGCACGGTCTCGAGCTCGAACAAAGACGGTCACTGCGGTGTAGATCCTCGCTCATTTTCTCGATTTAGGTATAATCAATCTCGTTGCGCCGGTGGTAGAGCAGTCAATTACGACGCGCTGTAGACGCGTTGCCTTCGGGCTACGGGGGTGCAAATCCCTCCCGGCGCACAAAGATGATATGATTGCAGTTGGTCGAAAGGCGTTTATTTAATCACTAGTATATTTGCATATGGAGAAACCAATCGGCACTGTCACGCACTGGTATGACAAGATCAGTGTTGCCGTCGTAAGGTTGACTGGAAAGCTCTCTAAGGGCGACAAGGTCAAGATAAAGAAAGGAGACGAGGAATTTGAGGATACCGTCTCTTCTCTCCAGATCGATCACAAAGATGTCTCATCTGCGAAGAAGGGAGACGACGCTGCAATCAAATTCTCGGAGCGTGCAAAGGAAGGTGCGTCCGTATTTTTGGAGAAGTAACTTCTTAACCCATATCAAGCATGTCTCATAGAAAGACCGAAACCGTCTTAGTGTCTTTTTTAGTTGTATTTTTAACTGCTATTCCTCTTTTTGCATTTGCGGCATTGCCATATAAAATCGTTCCCTGTGATGGCTTAAATTGCACCATCTGCGACATAGCGACTCTTGCGCAAAATGTTCTCAATACCGGCATTTATATCGCCATATTCCTCTCCGCGGTACTCTTTGCATGGGCGGGATGGAAGTATGTGACGGCGGGAGGCAATCCAGGAAAAGCGACTCAAGCTCGTGAGGTTTTCACAAACGTGCTTATTGGACTCGTCATTATACTCGCGGGCTGGCTCGTCGTGGATACTCTCATGAAGACGCTTGTGAAGGACAGCGACGGATTTGGTCCGTGGAATAAGATATGTACGTATCAAACTGACTCGGCCGGACGTATTCGTGGAGGCATTTGAACGAGGTAAGCCCTGAGAATTGACCGACAGGTATCAATAGGGTATTGTGCTCCTTTATGTCCCAAGACCAACTCATAAAATTGGCGTGTCAAAAGTGCTCGCGCACCAATTATTGGTCGCGCAAGAACAAGAAGCTCGTCGAGCGCAAAATAGAGCTCAAAAAATACTGCAAATGGTGCAGGGCACATACTCTACATAAAGAAACAAAGAAGTAGTCCTGCACTATTTGCAGGAGGAGGGGGTCGGGGAACAAGAAGGTTCTCCGTGGAGGAAAGAGTGGGAAAACCGTGGGCGCCCAGATTTTGTAGCGTGGAGCGCTAACAAAATCCAAGTACTCTTGGAGTGTTTCCCAGAACTGCTGGTGGTGCAGGGCACACACTGTTCATAAGGAATCTAAAAAGTAGCTTCAAGCTTCCAGCTTGGGAGTTTCGAGAAAAATCTTTTGAGGTTTGTCTATTTCGCTATAAGCTAGAAGCTGGCAGCTAAAAGCTGTGCAGAGGGCCCATAAGCTCAATGGTAAACTGCCGGTCTCCAAAACCGGACTTCTAGGTTCGAATCCTAGTGGGCCCGCCTACGACCTTATCCATCGTTTGACGTGTTTTAAGATATTAGATTTTCTGTTTGGGTTAAACCATGTAATTTCCTTGTTGCGCCTCCAGTAAGTCATTTGCCGCTTCGCGTAGCGGCGTATCTCTCGAAAGATTTCTTCTTCGAATTCCCGCCGAGACACCTTCCCTTGCAAGAGGCGGGCAAGTGAGCGGTATTCAAGTCCAAGTGCTTCCATGCGCTTGTACGACAGTCCTCGTGTATGCAAACGCTTCGCCTCCGCAACCATCCCTCGGCTAATTCGTGCGAATAAGCGAATAGTTATCTGACGCTCAAGCATCTTCATCTTAGGAGAAACTCCGATCCAGAGTACCTTATAACGATTTACGAAATCGTTAATGTTCCCATAACGACTTCGTAAATCGTTATTTCTGGAGACCGCGCCGAACATTTCGGCGATTTCAACCGCACGAATGAGGCGGCGTTTGTTGTGCGGATCTATCGTTTTCGCGCGGCGCGAGTCGCGCTTTTTGAGGAGAGCAAAAAGCTCGGCGGCACTCTTTTTCTCAAGTTGCGCGCGCAATTTCGGATTTGCAGGGACATTCGGGAGAGTCACTCGCCCCATGAGTGTGTCGATATAAAATCCCGTGCCTCCCGCTATTATCGGCAAGAGTCCTCTACGAAGTGTCGTAGCAATAACTTTTCGGCCACGCACTAAAAAATCGTGCGCGGTGAACGTCTTTTTCGGAGAGACGACGTCTAAAAGATGATGTCGAATACCGCGCATTTCGCGTTTTGTTATTTTGCCGGTTCCAATATCAAGACCTCGGTACACTTGGCGGCTGTCAGCCGATATCACCTCGCCACCGAATTTCCGCGCAAGCTCGACCGCCAAAGCGCTTTTGCCGGACGATGTCGGGCCGACGATAACTAGCACTTTTTGTTTCTTTGGCATAGCTGGCGTATTATAAGCATTCTGCTGGAGTGGCGGAATGGTATACGCGAACGACTCAAAATCGTTTGAGCGCAAGCTCGTGTGGGTTCAAGTCCCACCTCCAGCACTGCTTCCCCTGCCTCTATACTTCAAACTCCGTACATCATACGTTATACTTGTCTCATGTCCGGTTACTATGGCGATTCCATTTTTTGGGTTGAGGTGGACCGAATAAAACCAAATCCTTTTCAACCGCGTAAGAATTTCGACGAAACTTCTCTCGCGTCTCTCGCGGAGTCCATTCGTCAGTACGGTGTTCTTCAGCCGCTTACGGTCACACGCAAGGAAATAGAACGTCCAGGTGAAGGAATACTGGTTGAGTATGAGCTTATTGCAGGAGAAAGGCGTCTGCGTGCCGCAAAACTCGCCGGGGTTGCCTCGGTTCCGGTCGTTATAAGGAGTGGCGAGGATGATGATAGGATGAAACTGGAAATTGCCATTATCGAAAACCTCCAGCGTGAAGACCTGAATCCGATAGATCGCGCGAAAGCATTCAACCGTCTCTATAAAGAATTCGGTCTCAAACATACGGAGATAGGAAAGCGTGTGGGAAAAAGTCGCGAGTATGTCTCAAATACACTGCGCATCCTTTCACTTCCTGAAGACATGCAGAATGCGCTTGCAGAAGGAAATATTAGCGAGGGTCATACTCGCCCTCTCCTCATGCTTATGGATCGCACCGAGGAGCAGAAAACGCTTTTTCAGGAGATACTTACGCGCAAACTCACGGTGAGAGATTCAGAACAAGTTGCTCGCCGCATTGCGACGGAGCGCGCGCGTAAGCCCGATCTCACGCCTGAATTGCTTCTCTTGGAGCGCGAACTGACGGACACATTGGGGACGCGCGTGCGCATAGAAAAGAAAGATCAGGGAGGGAAGGTTCTGATAGATTTTTTCTCGGTGGACGATCTTGCGCATATTCGCTCCCTTCTCTCTCGTGAACAGAAACCAAAGAAGGTTGGGCCAGAAGAGATTGAGGATGAAACTCTTCTCGAGATTCCCGCAGAGCCGGCGTCGGCGCCAGAAGAAGCAGGGGTTCCGGATACGGAAATTAAATCGTCGGCCGAGAAAGAAAAAACGTCCGAAGACGATCTATACTCCGTACGCAATTTCAGTGTTTAGGGAGGATGCTCGTATGCTCGTATGCTTGTTGCAGGCCCCGAACGGTACGCGGCCAGAATCTCTAGCTCTTCTTTCGCTCCTGTGCGGAGAGCGCGACGCGAATGTGTTTTTTCGCCATGTTGGTCTTTGCCATATCGTGCCATTTGCGCGAAGGGCGTCCCGCGGGTTTCGTGATAATTTCCACCATGTCGCCGTTGTGGAGCGGCGTATCGATCGCGACTAATTTGCCATTCACGCGCGCCCCAGACATTTTGTTTCCCAGATCGGAGTGCACCGCGTAGGCGAAATCAATCGGGATCGCGTCTGTGGGAAGATCGATGACATCTCCTTTCGGCGTGAATACGAAAACACGATGGCTGAAAAAGTCGGTCTTCAATGTGTTGATATACTCCTTCGACTCTTTTGATGTCGTAGCGAGCGCGAGCTCCTTTATCCATCCTGGTACGTCACCTGCCTCGGTTGGGGTGTCGGAACATATCACTCCCTTTGCATCTGTACTCGCCAGCTCCTTTGCCGTAGCTCCTCTTCCAAGGAGTGGAAAGAATTGGCGCACCCACTCCAGGCCCCCGCGTTTGCCTTCTTTGGTGCTCCTTTGTGTTTCTTCTTTATACGTAAGATGCGAAGCGATACCGTATAGCGCATCGCGATGCATATCTTCGGTTCGCAACTGCATCTCCAAAGCACCACCATCTCCGGTGTAAACGGTAGTGTGAATACTCTGATAGCCATTCGGTTTTGGAAACGCGATGTAATCTTTAATCTTTCCCGGAACGGGCCGCCAATGAGAATGAATAATGCCCAGACCGGTGTAACAGTCGGAAAGTGAGGGAAAAATTACGCGGAGTGCAAGAATGTCGTATATCTTTGTGATGTCCCAATCCTTGCGTTCCAATTTGCGAAAAAGACTGTAAATACCCTTGACACGCGTTTCCGTTCGGAAATTGCGTAATTCGGCTTCAGCAAATTCGCGCTTCAGAACTTTCTCGACTTTTTCAAGTCGACTCTCATTCTCGCGCTTACGTTCTTTAAGCAGAGCCCGCGTCTTTTCGTGTTCCTTGGGATACGCATGAGGGAACGCGGCATCCTCTAACTCCTGCTTGGCTACAGACATGCCGAGCCGATCCGCTATAGGAGCATATATTTCCAATGTCTCCAGCGCTATCCTCTGGCGCTTATCTTCGCGTGGCACATACTCAAGCGTACGAGCGTTGTGTAGGCGATCCATCAGTTTGATAATGAGAACTCGAATGTCACGCGCTGTTGCGGCGAAGAGTTTACGTAAAGATTCGGTGTGGCGCTCGAGTCCTCGATAGCGTAAAGCGCCCAATTTTGTGACACCCTCTACAAGCAAGAACACCTCGCCGCCGAACTGTTCTTCTATGTCTTTCGGTCTTACACCCGCATCCTCGATGGTGTCATGGAGAAGCCCTGCCGCAATAGCTTTAGAATCCATGCCTGCATCAGCAAGAAGATAGCCGACTTCCGCCGGATGGGTGAAGTAGGAGGCGCCGGAATAGCGCTTCTGCTCTTTGTGCGCTTCTCGCGAGAACTCATAGGATCTCGTTATCAAATCAACATCTTTCGCATCCTTGCTGGACATCGCGTCTAGGATGTCTTTGAGGGAGCGCGGTTCAAGGGAGGTCATGCCCCCAGCATACAGCTTCCAGCGCTCGGCTTCCAGCGTTAGGATGATTTCTTTCGGAACCCGCGTTTCTTTTTTGGTTCTGCGAGTATTTGGAGCGCTCTCTCCAACGTTACGGCATATACATCGTCTGTTTTAAGCGAACGGAAGTCTCTATCGTGGACGATGTAAGGCCCGAAGCGTCCAATATTGGCGGATATTACTTTACCGCTTTCCGGGTGCTCGCCCAACTCTCTGGGAAGGGAAAGGTACTTCAATGCATCCGTGATCGTAACGCTTGACGGCTCCTTTTCTTTCGGGACACTTGCACGCCGCGGTTTATCTTTTGTTCCCTTTGCATATTCGCCCTCCTGCACGTACGGACCAAAACGTCCGTCGAGAACATATATGGGCTTGCCGCTTTCAGGGTGCTCTCCGATTGAAGGAGGCGGTTCGTTTGAAATGACGCCCCCGTCCTCTTTACGTGCACCGAGGCATTCCGGGAATTTTTCGCAGCTCATAAATCGTCCTGTACGAGAGAGCTTGTATACCATGGGACTTTCGCAAAGAGGGCATGCGAATTCTTCGGGCGTCGGCCCCATGTTCGTCAGTTTTTCAATTTTTGCTTTACTTTTTACAGTTTTTGAAAATGGTACATAAAAGCTCTTTAGCGTTTTCTTATACTCACGTTTTCCGTCGGCTATCTCATCGAGCTCATTCTCCATCTCGGATGTGAATGTATCACTTATGTATTCTCCGAAATGCTCCTCCAGGAATGTGGAAACAACATCTCCGGTGTGGGTTGGAATAAGCGTGCGCCCTTCTTTTTCCACATAACCGCGGTCTCCAAGAGTCTTGATGATGGCCGCATATGTCGACGGTCGTCCGATACCGCGTTTCTCCAACTCCTTGACGAGTCCCGCCTCGGAGTAGCGCGATGGCGGCTGGGTTTCTTTGCCTTCGGAACGCGCCTCGACGATGGTCAACGCGTCTCCTGTAGCGACTTTTGGTAATGTCACGTCTTCGCCGCGCGCCGCCGGGTCGGCCTTGAGCCATCCTTCAAATACCACACGCGAGCCCGTCGCCGCAAAGTTTGGTATCGTTTCGCCGGAAATATTAGCGATTATCTTGGCGCGCATGATGCGCGCATCCGTCATTTGACTTGCTAGGGCGCGCGCACGAATGAGAGAATACAATTTTTTCTGCTCTTCGTTCCCCCCGGCGCTTTTCTTACGCGCATCCGTTGGCCGTACAGCTTCGTGCGCCTCTTGCGCCGTTTTTGCTTTCGTTCGGTATGTGCG
>DPYD01000070.1:15385-15782 GCA_003545515.1 Candidatus Kaiserbacteria bacterium
TCGGTTCCTCCGTGCATATGGTGGTGAACATTTCGCTCTCGCCGGCTGACGGGTTTTTCTTTAGATATGCGCTGACGACCCAAAACTTCTCCGGCACGAATGCCCGTATCTCTCGCTCGCGTTCCATGATAATGCGCAGGGCGGGAGATT
This sequence comes from Candidatus Kaiserbacteria bacterium, assembly GCA_003545515.1. Lineage (GTDB taxonomy): Bacteria > Patescibacteriota > Minisyncoccia > Phycocordibacterales > UBA2100 > UBA10103. The sequence goes on from DPYD01000070.1 coordinate 15,536, forward strand.
GCACGCGCCCTGCAGAGAGACCGTAGCGTACTTTTTTCCACACCAAACCGGAAAGATCGTAGCCGAATAGACGATCTAGGACGCGGCGCGCTTCCTGTGCGGCCCGAAGTGAATCGTCTATGGTGCGAGGGTGCGCCAGAGCGTATTGCACCGCTTGCTCGGTAATTTCATTGAAGACGATGCGTTTCGGCTTTTTGAGTCCTATCGTTTCCGCTAAGTGCCATGCGATAGCTTCACCCTCGCGGTC
>DPYD01000067.1 GCA_003545515.1 Candidatus Kaiserbacteria bacterium
ATCATCTGCAAGATCATTTGAAATAATGAAACCATAGGTCTTTAAAAGGGATTTCTGGAGCCATTTCTTATCTCGAAGTGAAGGTGAGGACCGGTAGTCTGCCCGGTCTCCCCGACATAAGCAATTACTTGACCTTGCGTAACGCGCTGACCTACAGAAACAATGACACTTGACGCATGGGAATAGAGTGTCTGCGTTCCATTATCGTGTCGTATGACGATGTATGCGCCGTAGCCACCGTTCCACCCACTTATTCGTGCGACTATGACATCTCCCGTAGCCGCGGCCAGAATAGGAGTTCCCATCGGAGCTCCGATGTCGACGGCGTTGTACCCGTGTATGCCTTGCGTGCGCACACCGCCAACTATCGGCCGCAGATAATAACCGTCCTGTACCGAAGACGGCGAAGAGGAAGAGGGTGTTCTAGCACGAGACGCGACTGCTACGGCTATCGTACCTACACCATCCGGAATTATTATTTCAGCACCGACGGCAAGCGATGCCTCATCTGCAAAGCCGTTGAAACGCGCTATTTCCTCCGCATCTCCATCAAAACGTTTTGCCAGAGAAGAAAGCGTGTCGCCGCTTTTAACCGTGTACCGGACCCCTGTCACAGGGAGTATTGTCAGGACCTGTCCGGGACGAATGGTGTCGCGAAGAGGAATGTCGTTGGCCCACCGGATTGTATTTACAGATACTTCAAACATTTTCGCGATGCTGGAGAGCGTGTCACCTTCGCGCACTGTGTAGATGCTGATGGCAGAGTTCTTGGGCTTCTCGATATCTACTATCGTCCCAGAAGGACCTTCCTGGGGAACAAGCGCTATGCCATCAACTATTCCTATATCACCGCCACCACGAGCTGAAGTCGGAGAGATGTTCATGGCGGGTTTGAGAAGCGATATGGTTTGAAGATTTTTCGCCGGCAACGTATCGCCGACCGCGCTCTCACCGCCGCCTTTTACAGCAACGAGAATACTACTAAAAAGACCGGCCCGTGCGGAGACGGGCAAGAGAATACTCAATGCAACGAGAATATATACGCAAAAAACCGCTGCAGGCAGGGTATGCAATCGATATTTCACCCCCCGCAAGCGCCTTATGCTGGCGCGGAGATCCTTAAAGTTGTCTGTTATAAGCCCTAGACAGTAGCTTCGGAAAATCAGGAATTGACTCTAATTTCCACCGTGTCACTGATTCGACACATATCAGGATATAGAGGTCTTGGCCGGGAAAAGCAACTATGCCACCGTCCCATTAACCCTACCCTCATGAGATTGGCGCGTCAATCCGCCTTTCACTAGAGCAGGGGATAATGCTTCTGTCAAGAAAAAGGGGTGGCATGCTACAATAAACACACAAATGCGTGGTCTCCATCTCTTAGAAGGATTAAACACAGCTCAAAGGCAGGCAGTTGTGCATGCTAAGGGCCCGTTACTCATCATTGCAGGGGCAGGGGCTGGGAAAACACGGACGGTCGCGCATCGCATCGCTTATCTTATAGAGGGAGGGGTGTCCGCACGACATATTCTTGCGGTCACGTTTACAAATAAAGCGGCAGGAGAGATGCGCAATAGGGTCCGATCCCTTGGACCGAACGCTACAGGAGGAGCGTTGATCGCAACGTTTCATTCTCTCGGGGTGCGGCTTCTTCGAGAGTTCCACAAAGAAGCCGGTATCCCTTCCACTTTTACCATTTGGGATCGTGACGACAGTATTCGCGCTCTTAAGAAAATTATCGTGGATCTCGACATGGGTGATATGACGCCACGTAGCGTATTGGCCGCTATTTCGCGGGCAAAGAGTGATTGTCTTTCGGGAGAGGCGTACGCGGAACAAGCTGTGAGTTTCCGTGAACAGTGCATAACGCGCGCATGGGATAGGTATGAAAAAGTGTTGCGGGAAGAAGATGCACTTGATTTCGACGACCTCCTGCTACGCACGCTCACACTCCTCAACACTTCGCCAAACACGCTTTCGCTTCTCCAGGCGCGATGGAAGTACCTTCACGTAGATGAATATCAGGATACAAACAAGGCGCAGTATGAAATAGCGCGCCTTTTGGCGGGAGAGACAAAAAATATCTGCGCTGTTGCGGACTTGGATCAATGTATTTACACATGGCGCGGGGCACGGCTTGAGAATTTGCTCGAATTCGAGCGGGAGTTTCCGAACACAACAACGGTACTGCTTGAGCAAAATTATCGCTCGACGCGCACCATCATTTCCGCAGCAAATTCAGTCATCGAAAAGAACGTGCGGCGCAAGCCAAAAAAACTCTTCACTGAGCGCGAGACCGGAGAAGCGATAACGCTGTACGCCGCCGAGAATGACATCGACGAAGCATGGTTCGTGGCGAGAGCCGCTCAAAGATTCATAGCACGCGGAATGAATCCGAGCTCGATAGCCGTCCTCTATCGTGAAAACTTTCAATCGCGCGCACTTGAAGAGGTCTTTCTTCATCTCAATACCCCCTACCGGGTCATCGGCACGCGCTTCTTCGAACGCAGGGAGGTAAAAGATGTCTTAAGTTATCTTCGAGCGTCACTTAATCCGAAAGCTCGTGCTGATATAACCCGCATCATTGCCTCTCCTCCGCGGGGCATCGGAAAAGTAACGCTTGCAAAAATGCTTTCGGGAGACGCGCTCGGTGGAACTGTGGCAAAAAAAGTTGCCGATTTCCGCGCAACGCTTCACGATATCGGACGCGCAACGGATATCCTTCCCGCGTCAGAAGCCGTGCGGTTTGCATACGAACGAAGCGGGATCGAGGCGTATATCGCAAAATACATTGAGGGGGGTGCGGAGCGCGCGGAAAATATTCGAGAACTCGTGAACCTTTCAACCCGGTACGATGATGAACAGCCGCCACAAGGAATCTTGAAACTCTTGGAGGAGGCGGCGCTTCAAAGCGACCAGGACGAACTCGAGAAACCGATGGACGCCGTGTCGCTGATGACCGTGCATGCGTCCAAAGGGTTGGAATTCGACGTAGTTTTCATAACCGGACTTGAACAGGGTCTCTTCCCGGCGATACGAGCGGAGAGTGCGGAGCGCGATCCGGAAGAAGAGAGGCGGCTGTTCTACGTTGCGCTCACGCGCGCGAGAAAGCGACTCTTTCTCTCGTATGCTACAGAGCGCATGCGATGGAGTTCGCGCGAACGCACGCTCCCCTCTGAATTTTTGGAGGACATAGATTCTCGGCTTGTCGAAAGTGCGAAAAAGGAGCATGTTGAGAATGAACGTACCATTGAGTAAATGAGTAAACTGATATGGGACAGCGGCTCGGACAACATTTTCTTAAGACCCCGTGGGCCGCACGGGCCCTCGCGCAAGCGGTAGGTATAGGAGCGAAAGATACCGTGCTTGAAATAGGGCCCGGAAAAGGCGCTCTAACGCGCGAACTTCTCAAAACAGGGGCGCGCGTTGTTGCAATAGAAAAAGATGAAATACTTGCGGATTTTCTTCGCGAGAAGTTCGCGGTGGAAATTGCATCCGGACTTTTAACGATGGTCCCGGGCGATATACGCGACATATCGCCAGAGGAACTCGACCTAAAAGACGGTNNTTTCAAAACGTGAAAGTTTGCTATCGCTTTCGGTGAAAGCATACGGAATGCCAAGGGTCGCCGCAAAAGTATCGCGCAAGAATTTCTCACCGCCTCCTGCGGTTGATTCGGCTATTCTGGTAATCGAATCTATCTCGACTGATTTCTTTAAAGATCTCTCCGAGGAAAGATTTTTTAAGACCATACGCGCAGGATTCGCTCAAAAAAGAAAATTCCTCGTCAACAACCTTGCCATGCAATTCAGAAAATCTGAAATGCTCGAGGCATTTCGCGCGTGCAATGTAGACAATATGGTACGCGCAGAAAACGTTCCTCTGGAAACCTGGAAATGCTTGGTGCGCGCTACTGAGAAGATCCCATCATTATGATGGAGCTCCCCGTTTTTATGCGGTTAGGAGCTATCTGATATATGCAGTAGTAAGGGGCACCGGCGAGTCCTAGAAGCCATTGCCCTGCGTGCCTTGGAGGACCGAATAGGTATGTTTTAGTCGCGGTTGTCCATATATATTCCCCACCGCGCGGCGGGCCAAGACTCGCGTAGATGGTCTGATTGTAATAGCAGGGTATGACGATACGCGCTTGCCCGCCAAATGGATATGCTCGCGTAAAAAACGGCGCTAATAAAATCAATAGCGCCAGCGCGGTCATAAGCACGGGGAATCGAAGGNNGCCGTCTCTGTCGTCCTTTTCTTGGGTGCGTACCTCGTAAAGGAACGCGCGACGGTCTCTCCCATCTCATCTACCACAATCGCATGGGGAGGTACTGGCAATGGCTTTTGGTATCCAACTTTAGGAGAAGGTATTCCCGCTGACAGTACCCTCGGAAAAAGTCTGGCTGATCTTTATCAGCAAATGCGGAGTACTCCGTCATTCTCCTACATCCCGTATGCGCCCGCAGACACATCGGGAGATATGGAAGATAATTTTGATCTAAGCACTTTATTGAATCAATTATCAAATGGGGAAAGCGTGGGTTCCGGTAACGACGCAACGGAGGACGACCCCGCTTTCGCGGACGCATATTCTTTCATTCCGCGCGGTCTCATAGCAACCTCCGTCCCCGAGTCAAAACAAACCCCTACGCAACAGGCGCTTTATCAATATGGGAACGATGCCGGTTTTTACATAAAGCTATTCGAGGAACGAAATCTCAGTATGGAGCGAATCCTGAAAGACCAGTTCGAGGATCCACGCGATCCGCAAAAAAACTCTATGCTTCTTGCTCTCGCGGAAGGTATGACAGAGATCGGATTTTCACTTGAAAAATTAAATAAGATACCGAGTATGGCGACTTCGGCAAATACGCGACTTTCGGATAGTTATAAGAAAATGGGGGAGAAACTTGCGCTCATTCCCAGCGCGGAACGAGACGAGGAGCGCATTGCCGCTATACTCGCTTACAATGCTGTCGTTGAAGAGTATGTGAAAAGTTATGTTGCGCTTGCAACACTCTTTTCCATCGCAGAAGTGAAGTTTGGGTCAACCGACCCTGGAAGTATTTTCACTTTTACAGTTGCCAGTTTCTAGTTTTCAGTTGTCAGTGATCAGTTGTCGGTATATGACTTCATACGCAAAGTCGTACAAAGATTTGATCGTTTGGCAGAAATCCATAGAACTCGTTACAGAAGTATACAAACTAACTGCAAAATTCCCTCGTCATGAGGTGTACGGACTTGCATCACAAATACAGAGAGCGGCAACGTTCATAGCTTCAAATATTGCGGAGGGCAGTAGCAGGGGCACCACGAAAGATTTCGTGCATTTTCTTCGTATGGCGCTCGGATCTGCGACAGAGCTTGAGACCCAATTTGTTATCGCGACGAATTTAGGATACCGCGCCGCCTCCAAAGACACGAGGAGTGTGAATTTGTTGTCCGAGGTGTGCCGAATGTTACACGGAATGATCAAAAAACTGAATTCTTCTGACAACTGACAACTCATGGACGACTATCCACTAGTTGTCCCCGCAAAATCCCGATAGTTATCCACTTGTGCGGTTATACTTATCGTGTGGAAACTCGACATATACAGCTCGAGCGTTTTTCGCCTATGGTCATAACTGCAGGATTTGCAGTAGTGATGCTCGTCGGCACACTTGCTTGGCAGACGACACGTCCGTGGAGAAAAAGTACGGGAGAAATACGTGTTGCCGTTACGGAACAAACGAAAAACTCGAACAATGATATTCGTTGGCAAAGAGCCCTTGAAGAAGGGAGCGTAAGTGGTGGGGTGGGAGGAAATGTCTTGAACGATCCGGATGGCCTTTCAAATATCGCCGACAACGTCTTAGGGACGTTAGTCGGTTCGTATGTCGCCATGAAAGAGGATGGTACATACACTCCTGCACAGGGAAATCGTGTCGCAGAGACCGTCTCTTCAGAACTGCGCGCAAATATCTCATATCGTACGTACGGAGCGAACGACGTCAAAACGGATCCCGATCTGCCTGCAGGAGTTTCGGCGCAGGCGGGTGTGTCGCTTGCACGAATGTTGGTATACCGAAGCGATCTACGTATCGCTCTCGAGCCGCTCCTGGAAAATCAGTCCTACGAATTGGATATCTTCGCCTCCTACATAGATACCGGCGACAAAACCCATCTCGTGGAACTCCAGCGCGCGGCAGAAGGTTATCACACTGCTATAGAAAAAGTTTTGCAAGTCGTGGCGCCGAAAAACGCACTGACATACCAGCTGGATATCCTGAACGCCCTGTCAGAATTCGAAATGGTTCTCGAAAAAATGGCGATGTATGCCGATGATCCATATGCCGCGGCCGCACTTTTGCGCACATTCAGCGGAGCGGAGACAAATATACTGACGTCGTTCGATGCCCTCGCCGGATATTTCCGCTCGTATACACGTACATGAAATCAATTCACTATACAGCGTTCGCAATAGTATCTTTTATCGCATTTGCCGCCTTGCCCTTTTATGTAACGGCAGACCATGTGCCGGGACATACGGAAGAGTCACCGACGTCTGAACAATATCAGTTTCAGCGCTCGGGTATATTCGGCTGTAACCAAACCGCTGCCTACAGAATGAGTGTCGGAGCACTCTCTGCGGTCGGAGGTGTGTATGTGCCCGTTAACGATGCCGCAGTGACCTTGAATACCGGTTACCTTGTATATAAGGAGTGTGTACTCGACGGCGTAAGCAAGCGAATAGCGGAGAGTGCCGCAACCGGCCTCGTCACGAAGGGTCTGACAGATAGCTTGACAGGGCGCGACGGAAAACCGCGATGGCCCGAGGACCTCATCGCGGATATTTTGGAGCGTAGTGACCAATCGCGTATGCACACCATAGAGAGCGGTGAACTTTCCGTACTTCATCCCGCATTCAGTAAAGAAGTTATACGAGCTAATTTGCGCGATTATATGAGGGAGACACGCGCGCCGAATCAGGCTCTCGTTTGCCCGTATTCGGGTGATCTCAAATCAGTTCTGGACGGAACAACAGATGATGTGTTTGGGGGACTTATGGCACTCACGAACCCCGCCTGCAACCCGCTCGGAGCGGCATATCTAGCGCGAGACTACACAGAAAAAAAGGATGCTCTCGCCGTGGAAGAGATGATGTTCCGTCTCACTACAGGGCAGGGACTTTATGGCATCGAGGAATATAACCCCGCCACGGGCCGGTACACTACACGCACTCCAAGCTCCATCGTTTCTGCGAACGTCCAGCAACTTGTTACATCCGGATTCCGTCATCTTGAGAATGTGACCGAGATAGACCAAATGGTGGGTGCGCTTTTCTCCAGTCTCTCGACTCGTATTATCTCCGATGGAGG